>JANMGS010000753.1:0-2600 GCA_031374745.1 Ferruginibacter sp.
GATTTGAAATAATTGCCCTAACAATAATATTGTCAGCCTGAGCCTGTCTGCTGACAAAGGGAGGCTCAGGCTGACAGCGAAATAATTAATAGATATTTTGAAAATGAACAAAAAACAAAGATTTTCCCAACCCGATGAACACGGTTATTATGGCGAATTTGGAGGAGCATTTATTCCAGAAATGCTTCACGCTAATATTGAAATATTGAGAAAAAATTATTTAAAGATTTCGGCTACCAAGAAATTTAAAAGCGAGTTTCATAGCTTGTTGAAAGATTTTGCAGGAAGGCCAACGCCCCTGTATTTTGCAGAAAATTTGAGTAAGGAATTTAATACCAATATTTACCTAAAGCGGGAAGACCTTTGCCATACAGGCGCACATAAAATAAACAATACTATTGGGCAAGTTCTGGTAGCATTGGCGTTGGGCAAAAAAAGAATTATTGCAGAAACGGGAGCGGGCCAGCATGGCGTAGCTACGGCTACTGTGTGTGCACTCAAAGGCCTGGAATGTATTGTGTACATGGGCGAAAAAGACATAGAAAGGCAAGCACCCAATGTGGCAAGGATGAAAATGCTTGGTGCAAAAGTAGTACCTGCTACCAGTGGAAGCAAAACGCTGAAAGATGCTACCAATGAAGCTATACGAGATTGGATAAACAACCCAGCCGATACACACTATATTATTGGAAGTGTTGTGGGGCCGCATCCATATCCAGATATGGTTGCAAGGTTTCAAAGTGTAATAAGCAAAGAAATAAAAAAGCAATTATTGAAGCAAACGGGAAATGAATTGCCTACGCATGTTATTGCATGTGTAGGTGGCGGAAGCAATGCGGCGGGTGCTTTTTACCATTTTTTAGAAGATAAAAAAGTAAAAATAATTGCAGTAGAAGCAGCAGGTTGTGGTGTAGATAGCGGTATGTCTGCAGCTACAACTGCATTGGGAACCACAGGTATTTTGCATGGTAGCAAAAGTCTTTTAATGCAAACGTCTGATGGTCAGGTTACAGAACCACACAGCATTTCTGCAGGATTGGATTATCCTGGTATTGGGCCTATGCATGCAAATTTATATAAAACCAAGCGTGCTACTTTTGTGAGTATTACAGACGAAGATGCACTGAAAGCTGCTTTTCATTTATCTAAAACAGAAGGGATTATTCCGGCACTAGAAACTGCTCATGCATTTGCTGTGTTGAATAATATGCAATTTAAAAAAGATGATGTGGTAGTAATAAACCTAAGTGGGAGAGGAGATAAAGATTTGGATACTTATATGAAATTTTTATAAAGCTTTTGTTTGAACATTGAAAATTATATGTTGAATATTGAACATTTAAATACTCAATTGAAAATTGTTCAATTATCAACTTGCCTTTGCCGGAAGGTGTACAACGGTCAATTCTCAAATATGAACTTCTTTTAAATTTGCAACTATTTGCACCTCGTAAGTATTTTTAAAGAAAAAATAATGAATAACAAACTTACCCAACGCTTTCAAACAAAAAATAAAAACCTGTTGAATGTTTATTTTACTGCAGGGTTTCCGGAAATTAATAGCACAACAGAAGTCTTATTGGCATTGCAAGAAAGCGGCGTAGATATGATAGAAGTAGGGATGCCATACAGTGACCCCATTGCAGATGGCCCCGTTATACAACAGAGCAATATGGCGGCCTTGCAAAACGGCATGACGATAGATTTGCTTTTTACCCAGCTAAATGAAGTAAAAGAAAAGATGAATGTGCCCATCATTCTTATGGGTTATCTAAATCCGGTGATGCAATATGGGTTGGAACGTTTTTGTGAAGAAGCTTCCCGAGCGGGCGTTTCGGGAATCATTTTGCCAGATTTACCTATGCATGAATATGAACATATGTATAAAAAATATTTTTTACACAATAATCTTTCGTTCATATTCTTGATTACACCACAAACATCTACAGATAGAATATTAAAAGCCGATGCATTGAGCAGCGGTTTTATTTATGCGGTTTCGTCATCTTCTACCACAGGTTCCACCAATATCTCCGAAGATAAGGAAGCTTATTTTAAAAGGATAGCTACGTTGAAATTGAAAAATCCACTGATGATAGGCTTTGGAATTAAGGATAAAAAAACCTTTGAAAATGCCTGTGATTATGCAGCTGGGGCCATTGTGGGAAGCACTTATATTCAAGCCATTGGCAATTCAACTAGCATAAATGACGATACAGAGGCGTTTATAAAATCAGTTAGATAGTTTTTTGTGTATATTTTAAGAATGAATATACTAAATTGCAAATTAAAATTATAGAAATGAAGAAATACTTGCTTTTGATGTTGTTGGTTCCTGCATTTGCATTGGCTCAGGTAAAAAAAGGTACTACTAAACCAGTTACAAAAACCGCCACCAAAAAGGCTAAACCAGTAAAGGCTGTTTCCACAGAAGCAGATGGTTATGTAATCAACGGTAATATTGTTGGTCTAGCTGATGGTACCACACTTAAACTGCTAAATGGCAGCTCTGGTGCCGAAGAACAAACAACCACTACTAAAAAAGGGAAATTTACATTTACAGGTAAAACAACTTCACCTGACTTTAAAGTAATTGGCGT
>JANMGS010000785.1:0-6425 GCA_031374745.1 Ferruginibacter sp.
TGGTAAAGGCGCTCGGTTTTAAAGTGTTTCGATTTTCTATTTCTTGGAGTAGGATTTTTCCGGAAGGTATAGGCAGGATAAACAAAGAAGGTGTAGCTTTTTATCATAAAATTATAGATGAATGTTTGCAATTGGGTTTGATTCCTTTCGTAACATTGTATCATTGGGATCTGCCACAAGCTTTACAAAAAGAAGGCGGATGGGCGGCATCGGATATGCTGAAATGGTTTACATATTATATCAGTTTTTGTGCCAGAGAATATGGAGATAGAATAAAAAATTGGATTATATTGAATGAGCCAATGGGTTTTACTTCGCTGGGCTACATGCTTGGAAAACATGCCCCAGGTAAAATGGATTTGGAACTTTTTTTTGCTGCCATACACAATGCAGCACTGGCACAGGCCGAAGGGGGAAGAATACTTAGAAAACTTGTTCCCGATGCCTACATTGGTACTAGTTTTTCTTGTAGTGAAGTAATGCCATTTACTGATAAAAAAGAAGATATAGATGCGGCTAACCGAATGGATATTTTACTAAACAGGTTGTTTATAGAACCTGCTCTTGGCTTAGATTATCCACATGGTGATTTTCCTTTAATGGATAAACTACATATGAATAGCAAATCGTGGAGATATACAAAACGCATGCAGTTTGATTTTGATTTTATAGGTGTGCAGAATTATTTTTCACTCACGGTAAAATTCAATAGATTGATACCGTATGTGCAGGCAAGCGAAGTAAAAGCGGCCAGTAGAAAAGTACCACATACTGCCATGGGGTGGGAAATAAACGCCCAAAGTTTTCAATATATGCTAGAGCGGTTTTCGGCATATGAAAACGTGAAGGAAATAATTGTAACAGAAGGCGGAGCCTATTTTAAAGATAGCTTACAAAACGGTGCCATACACGATACGCAGCGCATAGATTATTTTAAACAATACTTAGCAGCCATGCAAAATGCGATGGAGGCTGGCGCAAATATAAAAGGATATTTTGCATGGACGCTCATGGATAATTTTGAATGGGCAGAGGGTTACAAAGCTCGCTTTGGCTTAATTCACACCGATTTTGAAACCCAATTGCGTACCATAAAAGACAGTGGTTATTGGTGGAGGGATTTTTTGAAAAAATAGACAGTGTTTTTCGTAAAGACAAAATAATCCATTTTATCTTTTTAAAAAGCCGCCATCATGTTAATGATGGCGGACAAATCAATAATGATATTTATAAGCCGGATAAACCAGTAATGGTAAGATTAAAACCAGTTTTTACGGTTACAATACTACTTGGTGAAAGTTGTAAACTATAACAAGACCGGTTGCTATTTACAAGAGGGTAATTTACACAAAGAGGAATGATAACATCTGTTTTGGCATCAGGCAAAACACCACAATCCCAATTGGCAGCGTTTTCCCAAGCGGTACTCGCAGCGCCTGTCCACAGTACAGCAAAGCGTAAGATATTTTCGGGGCTAAAGATATTGCCATTTACAACACAACGATAACGATACCCACGAAGACTTGTTGGTACATTGGTGAGCCTTAGTACTGCGCTAGTAACATCACTATAAATACCGCCATTTGCTAAGTTGGTATAACCAGTACCAGTATTAACTTGCCATTGGTAAGTACTACCTGTAAGGCCACTTGTAAATGATACATTACCATTTGGACAAACACCCGCATTGCTACCAAGTATGGTTTTGTCTAGGTTGGTTATTACAGGTAAGTTATAATCAAAATAAATGGCGGCATTATTGGTAAACTCATCTCCCACGGCAAGGCCTGTTTTGGGTTTTACCCTAAAAAGAATAAAACCATGGCTACCAGCTTCGTCTGTTGTACTATCTGGAAGCAATATTTTTTTAAAATCCCAACTTGCCACTTGTCCATCTAGTTTAAAAGTAAATGGATGGCTTGCAGAAAGCACCTCGAACGTACTTAAATTTAATTTTTGCTGTAGTGTGTCTTTTACGGTAATAAAAAAAGCCGTATCGGTGCCGGTGTTTTGAAAACGGATAAGGTATTGTAAATATTCACCGCCGGCATATTGCGTAGTTGTAAGGGTGCCTGCGTGTGCTTCCGTTTTATCATTCGGATCGAAAGAGCCCTGCACCCTTTCTCTTAACGTTGCCCGGTTGTTTGCAGGGGTGTAATCTCCAACAACAGGATTAGCGGTTACGGTATTGCTTAGCGTATCTCCATTAGCAAGTAGCGGCGGAGCATCAAGCGTAAAGTTCACATACAGGGTATCTATATCAAATGCGTTTAAAGCAAAAGGCCCCCACCATACAGAATCTGCAGCCAAGCCCGCTTCTATTCTGCTGGCAAAATTATACGTTTGACGAGTGTCGTACTTAAAGCCAACAACGGCATTGCTAACAGTAGTAGTACCCACATTTTTGGTAATTACACGATAAGTAACATCAAAGCCAGGCCTAGGTGTTGATAAAGGTAATATTTGTATTTCCAAATCCTTTATGCCAGGAATAGGCGTAAGGGCAAAGTTTACACTATCCTGTAAATCGAATGTTGCAAAACTGCTGTTACGGGAAGCAGGAAAAACGGTGTAATAATTATTTGCTGGGCGATAGGTGGTAACAAAATTACCGGTATCGACGTTGTTCAAAAATTTACCCTCAAAAATACGTGCAGTTGTGCTATCAGTTCCTTTTACACTCAATATTTGCCCTTGGCTATAAAACATTTCACCAGCATCTTTTATATGGTTGTTGTTATTATCTACAAATACTTGTCCTTTAATAATATTGGTAATACCAAGTTTGCCTACTACCATTAATGATGATTGATTACCAGAACCATTGTCAACATATCGATAAAGATCATCGTTGTAAGAATCGGAGGAACCTGTAAAAACAATATCATCATTTTTATCAAGTACTATACTCGTTAGGTAATCATAAGATGAACCGCCAATAGCTTTTTGCCAAACAATATTGCCCGTTGGGTTTAATTTAATCAAAGTAAAATCGGCATCTCCGTGTTTGGTTTTTATGGTACCATATTTATCGGATGCAACACTACCAGAAATAAAATTACCATCACTTGTTTTGTACAAACCAGTGGTAGGATAGTTATCATATGCATTATCGGGTGGCGATACATAATTGCTATCTTCATAGCCTCTGTATAATTTGTAAAGCTTTTGCCATTGAATACTTCCGTTGGTAGCAGATACTTGTAATACCCACAATGGAACAAGTGCCTCAGGGTAATAAGGTAAATCTCCATCTTTCGAATCGGTGTAACCTGTAAGAAAAATACCCCCGCCATTATCAACTGCACCAATAATGCCGCTAGACTTTCTACCACCATAACATTTATTCCAGATAATACCACCATTGTTATTAATGTTAATAACCCAGGCTTCTTCAGATCGTAATGTGTCGGAATTGTAAAAGCTACTACCGCTGCTATATGGTGCTTCAGGGTTTATAGTGTAATGTTGATGAGCTCCGGTTACGTCTCCATCATTTGATTCTGTAAAACCCAATACCAAAAAACTGCCATTTTGTAAAGCTACTAGTCGGTAAGCGTAATCAAAATTCCCCCCGCCATATACTTTTGTAAATACGATATTGCCGCTAGCAGAAAATTTAGTTACAAAAATGTTGTCATATAAAGTATCAGCATTGTTGTGTACAAAATCGCCATCATGCGAACGGGTGTTGCCAGTAATCATGGAGCTACCATCGGGTAGTACAACAAAATCATAACCTGGTTCACTGTAATAAGAGCCGCTCATTTTTTTATACCAAACCAAGTCTCCCGATTGGTTTAATCGTATCATTATAACACCAGCATTATAGTAGTTTGCATTGCTTGTATCTCCTCCAGATCCCAATACCAAACAACCACCATCGCTGGTGTGTTTGATGGCAGAAATGCTTTGAAATCTAATATTGTTTGGTAAATATTGTATGTTCTTTTCCCAAATAGACAAACCATCTTTATTAAGCTTACTTACATAAGCAGTACTGGCAAATAAGTTAAATGTTGAGGTATCTGATCTTTCTCCAGCAACAAAATAGCCATTACCATCTTGTGTTGTATCAATCGATTGGCCTGTTTCATATGCAGCATTGTTTCTAGGAGCATAATGTCTTAGCCATTTCACACCGCTACTACTTCCAATTGGTTGAGGTAATGGGTGGTTTATCCTTTGATTATAGGCATATACAGCCTTGTAATATGGCCTTGTTACATTAATATTGGGTACAAATTTTGGTGAGAGCCTAAATTGACCAATGGTATCGCCAACCACAGGGAAATTAAAGCTAATTATAATTGAATCAGCCCGTCTGTTAAAAAAAACATTTCGATTTAAACTTGCTAGATTCCACTGTAATAAACCCGGAGAAGAAACAGAAGGAATTACTGAGGAACTCTGCAAACTAAGCCGAGGATTAAATCTGAGTGAAAGCGTAAAAGGTATAGAAGGCAAAAAGCCATCATATCCATATTCTAATTGGAATGTTTTTGATCCCCCACTTGGATTTATGCCTCCTTGTATTAATGGAGATATGTAAGCTCTTATTTCCACAATACTATCTCTTTTTTGGAAAGCAAAGTTTACCACATCATTACCTGCAACGGTATAAGTACGCTGTATAGAATAAATATTATTATAATTAGCAGAAGCAATATTACCAGACATTGAAAATGAGTAAATCCCAATTGGAATGGGCATTGAAAATTGACCTGTAGCATTTGCATTGGCGAAATAGGTACCACCAGCATAATTTGCTGATATTATACGGTTGGCTATAACAGAATCAGTACCATCAAAGATGTTATTACCGTTTGCATCGTAAAAGCAACGACCGCTAATATTAACCGTTTGTGCAAAAGCGCCAAAGCATGAAAAGGTAAATAGCAAGACGAATAGTACTTTCATAAAATAAATAGTTGATTTTCAAAAGATAAAAGTAGGCTATTTCAAATAAATAATAATATGAACGATGTGTTAAGCTGGTTTGATAATCCAAAAGAATTTATTTAAAACAACGCTTCAAATAGGGTTTATTTATTGAAATATCAGTTCTTTAAAATTATTGTATTCGATATTTATAGATACAATTAGCATTTAATTTTGGTAAGTTAATTGTAAAAGTAAAAAAGAAATCCTACTCCCCAAACCACTGGTTGTGCTGTTCTTCTACCCTTATAAAAGTAGTACGCTTGGTAAGTTCTTTTAGTGATTGTGCACCCACATAGGTACAGGTAGAACGTACGCCACCCAATAAATCTTGCATGGTATTGTTTACTGTGCCACGATATTTAACTGCCACCGTTTTACCTTCGCTGGCCCTGTATTCTGCCACGCCACCAGCATATTTATTCATAGCTGTTTCCGAACTCATACCGTAAAACTGTTTGTACTTTTCGCCATCTTTTTCCACTAACTCACCACCGCTTTCATCGTGTCCGGCAAGCATGCCACCCAGCATTACAAAATCTGCACCACCTCCAAAAGCTTTTGCCACATCGCCGGGCATTTTGCAACCGCCATCAGAAATGATTTGCCCTTTGAGACCATGCGCCGCATCGGCACATTCTATTATGGCGGAAAGTTGCGGATAACCAACACCCGTTTTTACCCTAGTGGTACAAACAGACCCAGGGCCAATACCTACTTTAATAATGTCTGCACCAGCAAGTAATAATTCTTCTACCATTTCGCCCGTAACCACATTACCAGCCAATATTATTTTTTCTGGAAAAGCGGCCCTAGTTCTTTTTACAAAATCTACAAAGTGCTCGGAATAGCCATTGGCTACATCTATACAAATAAATTCCAACGAAGGACATTGCGCTATAATGGCTTTAAGTTTGGTAGCGTCTTCTTTACCAGAGCCTGTGCTTACTGCAATATGTTGTGCAATATTTGCAGGAGCGGTTTGCATAAAAGTTTTCCATTGAGCAATACTATAATGTTTGTGTATGGCAGTAAAAGCCTTGTGTTGTGCAAGCGCTACCGCCATTTCGAAAGTGCCCACAGTATCCATATTGGCTGCCATGATGGGTACGCCTGTCCAAATTTTTCCAGTATGTAAGCATTTAAAATTGCGCTCGAGGCTTACTTCTCCTCTCGATTTTAATGTAGAACGTTTGGGCCTTATCAATACATCTTTAAAGCCTAATTTAATATCGTTTTCTATACGCATGAGTTTGTTTTTTGCAAGGAGTAAGATAGTGCAATTGAAAGATAATTGTACACTTTTTTACAAGGGGGCAAAAAAATGGTGAACCCCCGTTCTGGTTATTTAACCAATTTCTGGAAGAGTATTGAGAGAGTTTCATCTGGATTTTTACAAAAGCCCGGATGAACTTTAGATGTTTGTATAATAGTGCTTCTTGTAGCAGTAAGCCAGCGAAATCGCTCCGCAATACCTAACTTTC
>JANMGS010000803.1:0-5279 GCA_031374745.1 Ferruginibacter sp.
TTTGCAGCAATATCTTTATCCAAATCTATTTTAGTAACTTTCACTTCCATCACACGTCCTCTAGGCATATTGCGCTCATATTGCATTACAAAGCCATCAATTTTTTCAAAATTAGTAGCACCTCCAAAACCTCCCATCATAGCACCCATGCCACTTGTACCGCCTGTAGAAGCTACATTTGCGAATTTAATTTCTGGCGTATACCATACAGCCAATGTGTCTTTTGACAGTAATTTATCTGTTATAATAAGCGCTTTTTTGCAACTAAACCCAGCTATCTTTTTTGTTTCATCCAAATAAACCACCGTTGCTTGGAAATCTACTGTACGGGTTCTGCGTTTCATAGCTGTATCAGTATTGGATCGTGCTTCACGCATACTGTCCATTTTTTTCTTCATTTCTGCTTGGTCATCATCAGTGGAATAAAAGCCGATGGTATTTCCCATAATTTCAGATATGGTCGTAGTTATTTTTTTTGTATTGTCTCTGTATATGGAAGCTTTAAAAGTTTCCGACTTTAAATTGGTTTTTACCAGATCATTTTTTATATAAGTAGTGGTTTTCGTTTCACCATCGCCCATATTTCTAAAATTAAAACCGCCACCGCCTTGGTTTTGAACTTGCGATACATCCTCGTCTTCTGGCGCTATTACGTTTGTAGTAGTAGAGATCGTAGCTTGGGTAACCATTTTTGGTTGGGCAAAAACAACTGTTGTTGCTAATAAACAACTAAAAAGGAAAATTAATTTCATGGTGCTTTATTTATTTAATTCAAAAATACAATGTGAATACTTAAAAATGCGGTTTTAAAGTAGTTTGATAATAATTTAACATTTACGAAGGTATTCGTTTTTGGGTTCTTCTAAACAGAATTCATATAACAATAATTCATTCTTTAAAACCTGTTGCTATTTTTAATTCTTCAACCACATTGTAAATAATGGGGCACATGGCATAATGAATGAGGGTTCCAAATAGCCGGCCTTTAAAGTTGCTTTCATGTAAATGTGGAAAAGCCCTGCATTCTGTAAACCGATTCTCGTAAACTGTGCATTTGCTGTCTTCTAAGAAATGACAAGGAATGCTGTTCATAATCATTTTACCTTGCAGGCTCTCTTCTAAATATTTTTCTTTAAAAGCTTGAGGAGTGATGTTTAAATGACTGGCTACGTTTATATTTTCTTCGGGTGTTACATTTATCATTAATTGTCTGCAACAACCACCACATGCAGTGCAATCTATTTGGGGTTCTATCTTTTTATTGAGAGCGTGTACGGTTTTATCCAATTCATTGCTGTCTATTTTTTGCAAATAGGAGCGAAAAGCATCGTTTTCATCTAGCTTTTCTTCGGCTTGGGTTTGGATGTAGGGTCTATCGGTTATGATGGGTAGCATCTATTATTCATTTTGTTTTACAGCTTCGCTTCAAAAAGATTTTTAGCACAAAAGTAAAACTTCGTTTTGGGTTTTGCTGCGCAAAAAATATTTTTGCCGAGAAGACGGAAAGGCGTTTTAGCTTAATGGAAATCTATTTTTGAAAAATAAGGCGGGGGTTGAAAATGCTTCGCATTTATGAGCAAGTCAAAATAGACAAATCACCTAATCTCAATGCTATTTTATACGCTCCAACAATTTCTTTGTTTCAATTACTTCATTGCCTTTTATCACATATTCTACAGTTCCAAGATTATTAATATCTTCCAATGGATTTTTTGACAGTAAAATGTGGTTAGCTCTTTTTGGGTTTGAGTTTTCTATTTCATTCCTCAAATAACTTGTGTTTGAGGTAGAATTATACAACATAGCAGCATTTGTAGTTACCATCATTAGCAATTCTGCATTGGTAAAACCAGCTTTTTGTATGAATTTCAATTCGTCCAACAAACTAAAACCAGGGGTTTGAAATGGTTCCTCTGCATCTGAACCTGCAACAATCTTAAGTCCTTTGGCCCGCATTTTTTTAAGTACCTCAATTTTATTTGCTACGCCATTACGCATAAAATCTGCATATTGTTTTTCTTTGCCAAGTAATTGTTTGTTGGTATTTGAATAAGTGGTATCCCAAGCTGTCTTGTATAACTTTTTACCAATGGCATATCCGGCCCTGTATTGCAAAGAATCTGCAGGAACCGAATGGTAAACCATCATTGACCAGTCTAAGGTTGGGCAAATAAATACATTGTATTTTTTAGCCAAGTCCATTAGGGAATCCAATGTTTCGGGTGTTTTTGCCTTGTCGAAATAACCCACATGCTCTATAGATTTGTAACCACTGGCGAGTACTTTTTTAGGATTAATATTGCCAAGTGCATGCCCACAAACCACTAGGTCGTTTGTCTTGGCTGCTGCCATTATCGCATCAAATTGCTCCTCATTTTTCACGGAAAATATTTTTATAAAATCGTACCCTTTTGCTTTTAATGAATTTATAACAGTAGAAAAGCTGTCAATCGCATACGTTTCGTTGCCAAAGAAATTATAAGCAATTTTCAAAGCTGGAATGTTCTTAGCCGTTTTTGAAAATGACAGCGTTTCTTTTGTGCTTTTCATTATTCTGCAATTTGCAATACCAGCAGCAGTTTGTAATTGGAAAAAGCGTTCTGCATCATGCTCGGGAAAGTGTACGTGCATATCGTATAAGGCAGGCATAAAGAATTTTCCAGTTCCTTCTATATGCTTTTTTGGTGGAGTGGCTGATTGAATTCTTTCTTTAGTGATGAGAATTGTACCATTTTTCAAATAAATATATTGGTTCGGAATTATTTTGTTAGAATTGAAATCAATAACATTGATATTTGTTATTATAAGATCTGCTGTTTTATCCTGTGCTAAAGAGGAAACAGAAAGAATTATAGCTATTGTAGTACATAAAATTCTCATACTTAAAATATTTTAAGGTAAATATAAGTGTGCTTTTTTTTCGAAAGAAATAATTGAATAGAAATTAGTTGAGAGATAATTACATTTTGGTTTTATGCTCGAAAACTTGCGAAAACCTATAAGGTCTTTGTATACTTTCTGCATATACAAAATTTCTAATAAGACCTTATAGGTTTGTTAATGGAGTTCAAATTTTCTAAGAATTGAGAAATTAAAAATTATTTGCTAACATATTTAGGAAAATTGTGGAAAATGTATTGTGCAAATGAATGTTGGTATTGATATATTCGCAGACAGCAGAGTTTCACGCAAGGCACGCAAAGGGGCGAAGTCGCAAGGCGTTTTAAAGTGCAGAATCTATTACATAATAAAAGATGCCAAAAGATATACTGTTGAATGGAGTCCTGCCGAATGGGGGACCAATGAAGTTCCACATGGCTGTTGCTTTTGCTGGTAAACAAAAAATAGACGAAAGATATTAGAAATAAGATATTAGATATTAGACAAAAGATAAAAACAAGTTTGAGTGAAAGATGCTAGTCTCAATACTCAATACCAAGTACTCAATACTATGAATGAGAAAATAGATGTAAAATACGACGAGGATAATATAAGAAGCCTCGACTGGAAGGAACATATTCGTTTGCGCCCAGGAATGTATATAGGCAAGCTGGGCGATGGAAGTAGCCCGGATGATGGAGTGTATGTATTATTGAAAGAGGTAATTGACAACTGTATTGATGAGCATGCCATGGGATATGGTAGACATGTAGATGTAACCATTGCAGATAAAACGCTTACCGTGCGTGATTATGGCCGTGGCATTCCGCTGGGAAAAGTAGTAGATGTAGTAAGCAAAATGAACACTGGTGCAAAATACGATAGCAAGGCTTTTCAAAAAAGTGTGGGATTAAACGGTGTGGGTACAAAGGCAGTAAATGCGCTGAGCAATCATTTTAAAGTAACGGCTTACAGGGACGGAAGGCAAAAAACAGCAGAGTTTGAAAGAGGTGTTTTGGTAAAAGACCACAAAGAAACATCCAGCAAAGAGGAGAATGGAACTTTTGTAGAATTTACGCCTGATGAAAGCATTTTTAAGAACTTTCATTTTGTGCAAGAGTACTTGGATAACCAGTTTTGGAATTATTGTTTTTTGAATGCTGGCTTGGTAATGAACCTCAATGGAAAACGATATGTAAGCAAGAACGGTTTATTGGATTTACTGGAGCGCAAAACAAATGCAGATGAAATAAGGTATCCAATTATACATTTAAAAGGAGAAGATATTGAAGTAGCCATAACGCATGAAAATGGCTATGGGGAAGAGTATTACAGTTTTGTAAACGGGCAATTTACTACTCAAGGTGGTACGCATTTGGCAGCATTTAGAGAAGGTTATGTGCGTACGATAAGAGAATATTTTAAAAAGGATTATGATGCGGCAGATATACGTGGTAGCATATGCGCAGCGGTAAGTGTGCGTGTGCAGGAGCCGGTTTTTGAAAGCCAAACAAAAACAAAACTAGGATCGCAATCGGTGAGTGAAGGCGGCGCAAGCATGAAGAATTTTATTTATGATTTTTTGCACAAAGAATTGGATAATTATTTGCACAGAAACCCCACTGTAGCAGATGCTTTACGCAAACGAATAGAACAAAATGAGCGTGAACGCAAAGAACTGGCAGGTATAAAAAAATTGGCCAATGAGCGTGCAAAAAAAGCAAACCTTCATAACAAAAAATTGAGGGATTGCAAGTTCCATTACAATGATGAAGCTACGGGAAAAGATAAAGATACCGTTATAGAAAAGCAAAAAGAGAGTGCGATTTTTATTACAGAGGGAGATAGTGCCAGTGGTAGTATTACAAAATCTAGAAACGTAAATACCCAGGCTGTGTTTAGCTTGCGTGGTAAGCCGCTAAATTGTTTTGGGCTTACCAAAAAAATTGTGTACGAAAATGAAGAGTTTAATTTGTTGCAGCATGCACTCAATATTGAAGAAGGTTATGAAGGATTGCGCTATAATAATATAATAGTGGCTACCGATGCCGATGTGGATGGCTTGCATATTCGCTTATTGCTGATGACTTTTTTCTTACAGTTTTTTCCAGACTTGGTAAAGAATGGGCATGTGTATATTTTAGAAACACCCTTATTTAGAGTAAGAGATAAAAAGGAAACGATTTATTGTTACGATGAAACCGAGAAACAAGCGGCTGTTAAAAAGATTGGTTCAAAGCCAGAGATTACAAGATTTAAAGGCTTAGGGGAAATTAGTCCGGAAGAATTTGCTCGTTTTATTGGTGTGAACATGCGCTTACAACCACTTATTATGGAGCAAGGAGAACATATTCAAAATTTGCTTGAATATTATATGGGGAAGAATACGCCAAGCAGGC
>JANMGS010000847.1:0-7201 GCA_031374745.1 Ferruginibacter sp.
GATGTGTTTGATTTGGTAAGAAGGGTAAACCTAAGAGCCGTTAGTAAAAAAACACTCGAAAGTCTAATTTACAGTGGGGCTTTCGATTGTTTTGAAGACATGCACCGGGCACAATATTTTTTTCAAGCTCCTGGCGATGTAATCTCACTGGAAAAAATTGTAAAATTTGGTTCCGTATTTCAGTCGCAGGCTGCAGGTTCTGCCAATACGCTTTTTGGCGATTTACAAATGCCAGATATCGTGCCGCCAAAATTAGCTCCATGCGCACCATGGCAACTGGTAGAAAAACTAGATTTTGAAAAAGATGTTACGGGTATGTACATGAGTGGCCATCCGCTAGATGATTTCAAATTCGAATTAACACATTACGGTATTAGTAAGTTATCCGATTACATGGATATTAAAAATGCAGTAGATACCGCCCCCACATCAAGAACATTTAGATTGGCTGGATTGGTAACAGACGGGCAACATAGGCTTACTAAAACAGGCAAAAATTTTGGGATAATGCATTTGGAAGATTTTAGTGGTAAAGCCGATTTTGCATTGTTTGGTGAAGACTATGTAAAATTTAGCAACTATCTGGAAAAAGGTACCATTGTAATGCTAGAAGGAGGCTTTAAGAATAGATATAACAGCGATAACTATGAATTTAAAATAGCAAAACTTCATTTGCTAGAAACGGTAAAACCCACCCTTACTAAAGAGGTAAAGCTGGAAATTAGTCCAGAAAAGGTGGATGAAGGTTTTATAGATTTTGTAGAAGATAATGTACGCAATTACCCGGGCAAAACAACATTGAAATTTCAAATTAAGGATTTTGATGATAATTTAAAAGCAACATTGTATTCTTTAGAGAAAAGTTTTAGTATGAACGATGATATGGCGGCCTATTTGAATGGCAGTATAGATATACAAGTAAGTGTACTGACAGCATAACATGACTAATTAACATACAAATTGCTTATCCTCATATTGTGGATATGTCATAACTGCAAATCGAAATGTTGGTTATAAATTTGCACTCTTTCGTATAAATTAAGATAACAAATAAAATAAAAATTATGGCACTTGAATTCACAGATGCAAACTTTAAAACCGATGTTTTAGATTCAGATAAACTTACTGTAGTAGATTTTTGGGCAGAATGGTGTGGCCCATGCCGTGCAATAGGTCCAGTTATTGCAGAATTAGCTACTGAGTATGACGGTATTGTAAATATTGGTAAATTAAATGTAGATCATAACCCCGAGGTTTCTACAACATATGGTATCACCAGTATACCGGCAATCCTTTTCCTTAAAAATGGCGAAGTGGTAGATAAATTGGTGGGTGCACAACCAAAAGCAAATTTCGTAAAGAAAATAGAAGCATTAAAATAATTGGGTTAAAAGCATTTAAAGAAAAACCGTTCAAAAAAATTTTGAACGGTTTTTTTATTAATGAATACTTGGATTTAAGTAGTAAAGTAGATCCCAGTATAAAGAATGTTAAAATCCGATACCAACTGCCATTGCGGCAACCTTGTTGGGATAATCCGAACCGGCTGTTGCTGCACCAGTTGTAGTATTTATGCTGTATACTTTTGTAACATTGTTGATGGTTAAAAGTGCAAATGCATTGTTTGATTTACCACCAATATCAAATCCGTTTTGTGCATCTATCGTTACCCCGAGGTTACCAACTTCTACCGAAGTGCCTGCATTCGGTGGATTTTGTACATATAATTTTGTAGCATCCATTACAAAAAGCGTGGTAGTAGTTGCTCCTGCAAAATTATTGGTATATGCTGCGCCAGTAATTGTGGGTGTGCCAGGGTTTAAATTTGCATCTGTTGCGGCAATGGTACCATCAATAGGGTTAAGCCTTAAGTTTTGCCCTTGGTTGGTTACCAGTCTAATTCTATCTACTGTAGGGTTAAAGTCGAAGCCGGTAGCATTTGTACCAGCATTTATTAGAAAGCCGGTACCCACTCCTGCAGCAGCACCGGTGCTTAGGTTAAATGTAACCAAACGTGCCGCACCTAATGCTGTACTAGCCAAACCATACAATTGCCCATTGATTGGTCTAAAGTCTATCCCCAAAATAGTTTCTCCTGCATTTAATCCAGTGATTGTTTTATTTATTACGGTACTAGCATTTTTGGGATTAAAAATTTGAAACGCACCCGCATCGCTTATGGCATACGCTACATCATTTGTTGGAATGGCAATATCAATAAGGGTAGCAGATATATTTGCAATAAAAGAGCTAGCTGCTGTGGCTGTATTTAAGCTGTATAATTTTGTAACGCCGTCTACCTTGCAGGTAAGTAACACTTTGCTATTATCTCCATTGATATCAAAACCTGCTTTGCCAGTAAAATTTATATTTAATGGGCCTACTTCTACCAAAGCACCGTCATTTGGAGGGTTTTGTTTGTATAGTTTTTTGCTAGTAAAATCAATATCCAACAATTCGGTGACTGTAGCTCCTGCAAAGGAATTTGTGTAAGCAATGGAACTGATATCGGCGTTTGAAATACCATTTATGGCTAAATCCGTTGCCACAACTGCCCCTGTTTCGGGATGCAAGCGATAGTTTTGTCCAGTACTTGTTACCAAACGTACTCTATCTACTGTAGGATTAAAATCAATGTTGGCAACTGTGCCCATTAGCGCTGGCGTAAAACTAGCTGCACCTATTGCAGTTGCAGCACCAGTGTTAAGGTTTATCTGATACAACCTACTGCTACTACCCAATCCATACAGCTGCCCAGTAGCTGGCCTAAAATCGATGCTCAATATATTTTCGGCAGCCTGCAAGCCTGTGATGTTAATAGCAGCAGCGGGCATATCCGTTGATTTTGCATTGTACTTTATCAACTGGTTCATGTCGGTTAAGCCGTAAAAATCTACATCGGGCTTTACAATGGAAACGACTGGTTCCACTAACATGTCATCAGATTTATTACAACTGCTGTTGAAGGTTGTTGTAGCAATTGCTAGTGATGCAACTAAAAATAACTTGGCATAACGGTTTAATGTATTCATATTGTTTTTTCCCTATTAACGATTTGGGATTTCAAAAAGTTTAGCTTTTTTTATTTTTTTTCTAACAGTATTTATCTTGTCAATTATATTGCTAATAAAACCAAATGTGAAATATAGAGCATAAAAAAAGCCACTTAAAAGTGGCTAGGTAATTTGTCAAACAATCAGCTTATTTCACTTTCTTAAAAGTGCCCTCCATAAATTTCATTTCTTTTCCATCCATCCCTGCACCGTACATTGTCATGGTATAAGATCTTTCATCATGGTATACTATTTCTTCCCTTATCTCACTATCCTTTCCTGTCATTGGATCTGTTTGGGTGCCTTTCATACTTATTGTTTTTGTCTTTTCATTAAAAGTACCACTCATTCTTACAATGCCTGAACCCATATTGTCTATCCAAGTAGATACAAACATGTTTTTGGCATTGTCATAGCCAACAGTGCTTTGTCCCTTCATGGGCATCCCCATCATGGTACAACTAAATTCGCCCATTTGGTATAAGCCTCCCATGGTCATCGTAACCACATTGGTAGCTTTGACCTTTGTTGGCGGCGCATTTGGGTCCATCCATTGGCTTACCTCGCCTTCCCAAGTACCCTCATCTCTTGCCAGCATTTTATGATTTTCATTGGGAGTCATAAAATTTTTCCAGGCTTGCATCGGATCACCTGCTTCTGTTGTAACGGCAGATACAGCATTCGATTGTGCAAATGTGCTTTGTAAAGTGGTTGTGAGTAAAACAACACACAATATTAATTTTATCTTTTTCATGTTATAAAATTTAGACAGTTAAATTACATATTTTTTTTATTTCTTAATGGTATTTAGAAGAGTTTTGTTTCAATTATTTTCTTTTCATCACCGCAGGGCAATAGAGTGTAAAGAGGTTATGCAGAGAACCTTTTTCTCAGCGAGTGCTCTTATTTCTCATTTTTGCTGCGGTGAAAATGGGATAAAGAACCTAAACGGTAATTGAAGCATTTAATTGAAAAAGCTTCTTAGTCAATCTGCTAGCGTATTCTCAATTATTATCTTGCATTTAAATGCTTTTATCCCCTCACCCTCGGATCTATAACCGAATAAATAAAATCGGCCAAAATATTAATACAAATAAAAATAAATGCACTTAACAACACTGCACCCATTACAACGGGGTAATCTAATTTTTCCAACGCATTCACCGTAATTTTCCCAAGGCCCTTCCACCCAAAAATATACTCTATAAAAAACGAGCCTGCCAGTAACTCGGCAAACCAACCTGTAATAGCAGTTACCACTGGGTTTAGGGCATTGCGCAATGCATGTTTAAAAATAACGGCTCTTTTGCTAAGCCCTTTTGCATAAGCTGTGCGTATAAAATCTTGCTGCAATACATCTAGCATGGCACTGCGTGTAAGCTGTGCTATAACGGCGAGTGGTCGTATACCCAATGTAAAAGCAGGCAGCACAAGGTTTTTGAGAACAATGTACCGCTCCCCTGTTACTTCATCCATTTCGTATAAACTACCTGTAATATTTAAACCAGTATATGGGTGCAATAAATAACCAAACACATACGCTACAATAATGGCAATAAAAAAGGAAGGTGCGGATATGCCGGCAATACTGGCTACCATAGCGGTGGTATCAAAAAAAGTATCTTTCTTTACAGCAGCAATTACACCCAATAAAATACCGAAGAAGCAAGCAAAGAGCATGGCTGTAAGTGCCAATATTAGTGTAGCCGGCAAAGCTTCTGCCAATACAGCTGTGGTATCTTTTTTAGTTTGATAACTTTTGCGTAGGTAAGGAACTTTTATGGCAAACTTATGTTCTCCCCCAAAGAAAAAACCTTTCAATTCTTTCTTTTTAATATCTTCTGCACTATGAAATGCAATAGGAGAAACATCGTTTACGTACAATAAAAACTGTTTCCATTTTGGTTGGTCCAAGTACAAATCTTTGCGAATGTTATCCATTGTTTTTTTATCGCCCGTTTGCCCAAGTATAAGCCTAGCAGGGTCTCCAAAACCCTGAAACATTACAAACACCAATGCCACCACACCCAGCAGCACGGTTAACGATAAAAAACTTTTTTTTAGGACTGTATTCAAAAGAAATTATTGTTATGGAATAGTATTAAACGATGTCCAACTCCATTTTTGTTTTACTACTGGCCCGTTCATTAAATACAAGGTAGGATTTACCCTAGCCACTGTTTTAAGTACTGTAGCGTCGCAACTTAGAAATTGCAAAGCAGCAAAACTATTGCCCAATGTTGTTGATTTTCTAAAATGTTCTTTAATCTTATCTACTTGCGATGTTACTATGTATAATTTATTGCCTTTTGCAATCGCATTTTGTATGAAAGCAATATCCCCTTCCCAGTTTGCAGGATAGCCCTCCAAATCTTTAATATACATCAAATAATAATCTCCTTGGGTATTTAAAATAGCTTCGGTACTGTCTGTACCAGCTTCTGTTGTCAACGAAAAATCGTTTATTATGGGAATATTGTTGCTGCCTTTTTTTACCAATGTCTGCTTTCTTTCTACAAATGTCCAGGTACTATCGGCAGAAGATGGGAACTCTTTTTTCACACCATCTTTTTCATACACAAAACTGTATTCAAATTTATCTTGCACCGCATTGGCAGGCATCTTTCGTAACTCCAAAATATTATTACCAGGTTTGTAGGGCAAACAATCTACCAAAGGTAAATTCCTTAGCACGTACCATTGCAAATAGATTACAATACCTGTTGCCAGCAAAATATACAATGCAGATAAAAATGGTTTGGCAATAGGGGTAATATATTTGAGGTTAAATAAAATAAACAGAACCAACAACAACAAAATAATATCTTTTGTAAATGTTTGCGTGGGCGTAAGCGGTATACAATCGCCAAAACAACCACAAGCCCTTATTTTGCCAGTAAACAAAACATAGGAAGTAAGGAACGTAAAAAATAACATCAACAAAAGCAATACCCAAACAGTAATACGCTTTTGCCAGCCTAGCAGCAAAGCCACACCCACTATCACTTCTAGCGTTATCATAATGATAGAAAAAGCAAGCGCATGGCTATCAAAATTTTTCATAAGCCCTGGCATAAAACCACTATTACTCCAAGCTTCAAAAAACTCTTGCATCTTAAAAGCCAAGCCTTTAGGGTCTATTGCTTTTACCAAGCCCGAAAAAATAAATAAGAAGCCTGTAAAAATTCTTGCAATTGTAACTGCTATTTTCATCTGTTTATTTTATTTTAAATGTTGTCATTCTAAAAATGGCCCATACGCACATTTTAAGCCCTATAAAAAATTCGTTATGGCTTATGTCGCCTATTTAATTTTGCTGTATTCCTTCTCCAATCAATATCAAAGCAAACACAGCATAATTTAGTATATCAAAAAAATTAGCATCTATACCCTCGCTTACCAGTGTAGATCCCTCGTTTGCGATGATTTGTTTGATACGTAATATTTTTGCCAGCGATAAATCTACGAAACTTTCTTGGCTCATTTCTCTCCAGGCTTCTCCATAATCATGGTTTTTATTTTCCATCAATTCCTTTGCCATGGCTACTTTCTTATCATACATGGTAGATACAATTTCTACATCAAGTTCCTCGGGCTCATCGTTGTTTATTTCTAATTGTATCAATCCAATGATGGAATAGTTTACGATTCCCTCAAATTCACTTTTTATATCGTCGCCTATTTTCTGGGTAATACCCTCTTGTATATTGCGAATTCTTTTGGCTTTTATGTATATCTGGTCTGCTACCGAAAGTGTTCTATAAACTCTCCAAGAAGTGCCATAATCTTTAGTTTTTTTTATAAATGTATTTCTACAGGCTGTTATTACAGCATCGTATTGCTCCAATGTATTTGTCATCCTTATTTTTTCTTTACTTTTTTTATCAGCTTTTTAGGTGTGGTACTTTTTTTATTTACTGGTGCCGTCTTATTTGCACTAGCCGCTAGCGCTTGCGCTTTTGTTAATACTTCCAATACTTCTACTTCAAATATCAAGATCGAATTAGCAGGCAGTTCTGCGCTTTGTGATCTTGGGCCATAGGCCATACCAGATGGGATAAACATAAAGGCTTTGGTACCTTTTTGCATTGTTTTTAAAGCAGATGCCATACCAGTTATTACGCCATTACCAAGGCTCATGTCGTTTG
>JANMGS010000855.1:0-3863 GCA_031374745.1 Ferruginibacter sp.
CCATTGTAATTTATGGTAAGCTCCTCTCCTGCTGCTACTGCCCTTACTGTTTTAATCATGATGGTATGTTCATCGTAATCCATGAAATAATCGCAATTGCTTTTATAGCAATGGTTGTATATGGGTACATAGCCAAGTGCCATACCGCATTGGTCGAGGTTATCGCCCCACTCAAAAATATAATCGTGTAACAAGGTTTTGTCTATATGCGCTCTTTCTATAAGTGGCATAACAATAACTGGGGCTACTTCAATGATTGTTTCTGTAGGAATGGGTTCATCGGTAAAGACACCCCTGCCCTTATTGATAGTGCTTTCGATAAATAAAGATGGTAAAATCATACAAATAAATGGCTACATTGCGCCCAATTGAAAACAAAAATAATCATTTTTGATCATGTCACTGGAAACAACAGAGATATCATTGCAGCAACAGTTTGACGAAGCGATAGCTTCGGAAAACCAATTGGCCATAAAGGAATTTTTGAATGACCAAAATATTAGTGACGTAGCCAACCTCCTATACGAGAATGAAGATTACGAAACACAAATCATTGCGCATTTATCTATTCACAGGGCTGCCGGTGTTTTTAAAATATTGGATGCTGCAGAACAAAAGCGCATTATAAAAAACCTTCCTGCATTTAAAAGTGCGGAACTGCTGAATGAATTGCCTGCAGATGATAGGGTAGATTTTTTTGAAGAGCTTTCCACAAATGCAGTTAGAGATTTAATAAAAACATTAGACCCTGCGGAAAGAAAAATTACACTTGAGTTATTGGGTTATCCTGAAAACAGCGTGGGCAGGCTTATGACGCCTGACTATGTTTATGTATATGAGTACAACACTGTGCAAGAAGTATTGGATACCATAAGAAGATGGGGAAGCAATAGTGAAACAATAGATGTTATTTATATTATTAACGGCAGAGGGGAGTTAATAGATGATCTTCGCATTAGAGAGTTCTTGATAGCTTCACCAGAAACAAAAGTGAGCGATTTGATGGACGAGCGTTTTATTTCATTAAAAGTAAACGATGACCAAGAAATTGCCAGCGAAGTTTTTAAAATGAACAACCGTGTAGCATTGCCAGTTACCGATGACAAAAATATTTTACTTGGCATTGTTACCATAGATGATATGCTATGGGTGGCACAGGAAGAATACACAGAAGATATACAAAAAATAGGCGGTACCCAAGCTTTGGATGCACCTTATTTAGATATAAGTATTCCGAAATTGATACAAAAAAGAGCGGGTTGGTTGGTTATACTTTTTTTAAGTGAAATGCTTACAGCTACTGCTATGCAGTTTTTTCAACACGAAATAGAAACGGCTACTGTTTTGGCATTGTTTATCCCACTTATAATGAGCAGTGGTGGAAATAGTGGCTCGCAGGCAAGTACACTTATTATACAAGCCATGGCACTGGGCGAAGTAACTCTTTCTGACTGGTGGCGAGTAATGCGACGAGAATTGATATCGGGTTTTATATTGGGATTGATACTAGGAAGCATTGGTTTTTTACGGATAATTTTGTGGCAAAACCTCCACATTTTTGATTATGGTATTTATTGGAAACTAATTGCATTCACTATTTTCTTCTCGCTAATAGGCATCGTATTATGGGGCAGCCTTATGGGCTCTATGCTTCCGATTTTACTAAAAAAATTAAAGCAAGATCCAGCAGCATCTTCTGCACCATTTGTAGCAACATTGGTAGATGTAACAGGTATCGTAATATATTTTTCGGTGGCATACTTTTTCTTAAAGGGAATATTGTTGTAGGGTACTAAATTTTGAGAATTTTTTTGTTGCTCGTTTTTCGTTGCTCGTTTTTCGTTTCTCGTTGATCGTTGCTAGTTTTTACCTTGCTCATTGCGGGCTTTCTATTTTTAATTGCAGGTTGTCTTGTCGATTTTTTCCGCATTAGAATTCTTGCCAGGTATTTATTTTGTAACCGCTATAATTATCTAAAGGATTATTTAGATTGTTAAAAATTAATTGCTGCTATTGCAAGCATTTGCAAAAAAGTGATAACTTCTAAAAAAAATGCTGCACGAATAATCAACGAAATGATTTTTCTGCTCAAATTCGAATTAAGACTTTTCGATAATATCTTTTCGTAATCAAATAGGATTTCTGTATCTTCCAATATCTTAATTTTATACTCCTTCCCAATTTTTTTAAAAATGAAAACACTTTTATTCTTCCTCGCATGTTGCATTGCTACAATAACAACTTTTTCTCAATCTCCCATAAACCCAACAGCCATAGATATAGTAAGGGATAGTTTTGGTGTGCCCCATATTTTTGCTAAAACAGATGCGGAAGTTGCCTACGGACTTGCTTGGGCAGAAGCAGAAGATGAATTTGAAAGCATGCAAGAATTACTGTTACCTGTAAAAGGATTGATGGGTAAAGTAAAGGGCAAAGCAGGAGCAGCGGGGGATTATGCATTTGCATTGTTTCGCTGTGCAGCAATTACAGAAGAAAAATGGAACACACTTTCTCCAGCATTTCTAACGCTGATACATGGGTATGTGCAAGGCATAAACGCCTATGCAGCCTCGCACAAAAGCGAGTTGTTGAGTAAGAAGATTTTCCCCATTACCGAAAAAGAATACGTTTCTGCATCTGTATTTGCACTAACCATTTTTAATGGTGCAGATAAAGCCTTGCAAAGAATTTTCAGCAATGCTGAACCCGAAGCTCCAGAGTACAATAAAAAAGGAAGTAACTCATTTGCCATTAGCAATACAAAAACTACGACTGGCGAATCTTTTTTACTTATAAATGCACACCAACCAAACACTGGCCCCCAGTCGTTTTACGAAGCACACTTGTGCAGCGAAGAAGGGTTGAATATAACAGGTGGTTTGCTTGCTGGTGCTCCTTGCATATTACACGGTGCCAACGAAAATTTGGGTTGGGCCCACACTGTAAATTTTTGCGATAGGTTTGATGAATATCAATTGGAAATGAATCCAGGTAATAAAACACAATATAAATTTGATGGACAGTGGGTGGACCTTGAAGTGAAAACTATAAAACTTCACATAAAAGGAATTCCGATTGGTATAAAAAGAAAAATTTATTGGAGTAAGTATGGTGCTACCATGAAAAATAAAAGCGGATTTTTTAGCATGCGCCTTGGTGCCAATATGAAAATAGGTGCTTTAGACCAATGGTACCAAATGGACAAAGCAAAAAATTATACCGAATTCTATGCAGCATTAAACAAGCAAGAATTGAGTATGTTTAATATTATGTATGCAGATAGGCATGATACTATTTTTTACATAAACAATGCTGCCATGCCTATACGTACACAAGGTTACGATTGGAGGAAAACCCTACCAGGAAATACTTCTAGCACTTTATGGACGTCGTTCAGAAAATTAAATACCCTTCCACAATATGTAAACCCAACAAGCGGTTTTTTATTTAATACCAATCATTCTTCTTTTTTAGCTACAGCGCCAGCAGACAATTTAAAAGCATCTTCCTATGCAAAACAAGATGGCTGGGAAGAGTATAGTTTGAATAGAAACGTGCGTTTTATGGAATTGTTTCCGCAAAATGAAAAGTTGAGTTACGCAACATTTAAGGCAATAAAATTTGATAAACAACTACCAACAGAACTACAATTTTGGTACAAATTGGATAGTATGTTTTTGTTAAGCGAAAAAGATTATCCTGCTTATGCAAACCTTATAAACACTTTTAATTATTGGGATATAGTATGCTATACAGAAAGCTAGGGTGCTGCTATTTTCTTATTAACGTATGTGCATATTTAATAATCTTTGCTAGGCGAAGCACCTAGGGCAATTAAAAAACAAGAAGCTATAGAATCTTAC
>JANMGS010000737.1:0-1697 GCA_031374745.1 Ferruginibacter sp.
GATTCCTTCCCTCTGTAATAGCTTCTACCTACCAAAATTATAAAATAATAGTAGCAGATAATGCTTCTACCGATCATTCTATTTCATTTTTACAAGCACATTTTCCTACTGTAGAAATAATTATAAACGAAACCAACGAAGGTTTTGCAAAGGGCTACAATACAGCATTAGCGCAGGTAACAGCAGATTATTTTATATTGCTAAACAGCGATGTAGAAGTAACAGCTGGTTGGATAGAACCGATTATTACGCTCATGGAAAATGATAAAACCATTGCCGCATGCCAACCCAAAATATTAGATTACAAAAACAAAACATATTTTGAATATGCTGGTGCATGTGGAGGTTTTATAGATTCCCTCGGGTATCCATTTGCCAGAGGCCGTGTTTTATACGATATCGAACAAGACAAAGGGCAATATAACGATGCCATACCCTGTTTTTGGGCTACTGGAGCCAGCTTATTTGTACAAGCGAGTGTGTACAAGGAGTTGGGAGGGTTAGATGAATATTTCTTTGCACACCAAGAAGAAATAGACCTTTGCTGGCGAATGCAATTGAATGGGTACAAAGTGTATGTAGAGCCCGCATCGGTAGTATATCATGTAGGTGGCGGTACTTTGCCAACAGGAAACAGTAAAAAAACCTATCTGAATTTTCGCAACAACCTTATCATGATTTTTAAAAATACGGCTACTAGTAAGCTTATTTTAAAATTACCGTTGCGCCTTGGGTTAGATGCCTTAGCTGCCTACAAAGGATTATTTAGTGGCGATGCAGGGTATTTTGTAGCCATCATAAAGGCACATGTTCATTTTGTAAAATGGGTGTTTTTTTATAGAAAAAAATCATTGACTGCAAAACCGGTAGGTAGAACTTTAATAGGCGTTTATGCAAAAAGCGTGCTATGGGACTATTATATAAAAAAGAAAAGAAAGTTTTCGGAAATTGTTGATGCCAAATAATTATTTTAAAAAATAAGCCCTTATTTTTGCAGCAGAAAATTAATTGAAATGGAACCAGAAATAATAGATAACAAAGAAAAAGATTTCGCTCATAGTTGGGTATCTTCTTCTCGTTTTATATGGTATTGCCAAATATTTGTAGTTGTAGCCATCATTTTATCTGCATGTGTAGCCCAGTACAACCATCGTTACAAAGGTAAGCCAGCAGTAAATGTGCCTGAAAACACTTTATACAATCCAACTTACAAATAAAATTTTGTAGTTACATTACAATCCTTATTTTTGCAATCCGAAAAACAAATTCAAAAAATTTGAATTCCGGCAGAGTTCTTTTTAAATACAAGCGGAAGTAGCTCATTTGGTAGAGCGCGACCTTGCCAAGGTCGAGGTGGCCGGTTCGAGCCCGGTCTTCCGCTCACATAAACTCCCGCCCGAGACGGGAGTTTTTTTTTATTGTCAGACTGAGCCTGCCTTTGTCGGCAGACAGGCTTGTCGAAGTCAGACAATAAGGGTGAGGTTCTTGCCCCGGTGGTGAAATTGGTAGACACGCAGGACTTAAAATCCTGTTTACAGCAATGTAAGTAACGGTTCAACTCCGTTCCGGGGCACAAAACGCTTTTAGAAGCGTTTTTTTTATGCTTGTACTTTTTTGTAGGATATAAAAAAGATAACTTGCAACACAAAGAATAAGGAATTTTTAATTCTACCTGCGGCGATGGCGAACCTGCCTGC
>JANMGS010000173.1:0-4079 GCA_031374745.1 Ferruginibacter sp.
TCTCCATTCAAAAAAAGATAGCAGCGTTATCAATCGTATTGTTCTTGATAAAAATGGCGGCTTATATTCTTACGCATTCTGTAGCCATACTTACAGATGCATTGGAGAGTATCGTAAATATCGTTGCAGGTTTATTGGGCATTTATAGTTTGATTGTATCTGCACGTCCCAAAGACAACGACCATCCTTATGGGCATGGGAAAGTAGAATTTATATCTTCGGCTGTAGAAGGCACACTCATTTTTGTTGCCGGTATTTTAATCATTTATGGTGCTGCCAAAAACCTTACAACTCCAAGGGTAGTACATAAATTGGATTGGGGTATTGCCTTAATTGTAATAACGGCCATTGTAAATTATTTTGCAGGCTATGTATGTGAGCGTACAGGAAAAAAAAATAACTCGTTGCCTTTAATTGCTAGTGGGCAACACTTAAAAAGCGATACCTACACCACTGCGGGTATTATTGGCGGTTTGATATTGCTTTATTTTACTAATATCTATTGGATAGATAGTGCAGTGGCTATTTTATTCGCCTGTATTATTTCTTACACTGGTTATAAAATCATTCGCAGTTCAATAGCAGGTATTATGGACGAAGCAGATGAACAACTTTTAAAAGAAATGATTGCTACTTTAAATGAAAATAGACGAATCAATTGGGTAGACCTGCACAACCTACGCATCATAAAATATGGCGCTTTGCTGCATTTAGATGCTCACTTAACAGTGCCTTGGTATTTCAATGTGTACGAAGCACACAACGAAATAGATGAACTTACGGGCCTACTAAGAAAAAACTATGGCGACTCCCTAGAAATATTTGTACACTCCGATGCATGTTTAGATTTTAGTTGTGCCATTTGTATAAAGAATGATTGTAAAGTGAGACAAAATCCATTGGTAAAGAAAATAGAATGGAGCAAGGATAATATTTCAACAAATGTAAAGCACAGTGAAAAAACCAACTGACAATTTGGGCGATAATTATTGGACAGACCGATACTTGAAAAATGATACAGGCTGGGATATGGGGCGTGTTTCACCACCATTAAAAGCATATTTTGATCAACTAAACGATAAAAATATTGCGATACTAATACCGGGGTGTGGCAATGCTTACGAGGCAGAATACCTATTACAAAATGGGTTTACCAATATTACGTTAATAGATATTTCTCCCTATCCCGTTAGTAATTTAAAAGAAAAATTTGTTCAATTTTTGGGCAAAGAATTGAATATCATTTGCGGCGATTTTTTTGAATTGAATAAACAATTTGAATTAATAATAGAGCAAACATTTTTTTGTGCAATAGACCCAATTTTGCGGCAGAAATATGCAGAAAAAATGTGGAAACTCTTAAAAGTAGGAGGGAAGCTCGTTGGGGTATTTTTTAATACAACATTTGAAGCCGGGCCACCATTTAGCGGCAGTAAAGAGGAGTACGAGGCATTGTTTTCAGAAAAATTTGAGGTAAAAGTATTAACGGAATGCTATAATTCTATTTCGCCAAGAGCTGGTAAAGAAGTTTTTTTAATACTGTTGAAGGAATAAAGTTATAGATTACTAATAATATCCTTTACAGAGGCTCTCTTGCTATAATCCGGATTAAAAAATACATATTTTATTTTTCCATCTTTGCCAACAATATAAGTTGCTGGCACAGGTAAATTAGCACCATTTTCGCCGTTTGCTTTTTTAAAATCTATTCCGTACTTTTTGTATTTGGTAATTGTCATTTCATCTACCGCAAAGTTTACCTTGTAACTTTTCATTATTGCCATTCCTTTGTCAGTTACAATAGAAAATGAAGCGTTGGTTTTTTCTACCGTTTTCTTAATATTGTCTGCAGTTTCTGGTGTAATGGTAATAACAGTAGCACCTTTGGCAATAATAAAAGAGAGGGAATCGTTTAGGTGGGAAAGCTGTTTGTTGCAATAAGGACACCATTGGCCTCTGTAAAACATGATTACAGCTTCGCCTTTTTTCAATAAGGTTTTTAAACTAATTTTATTTCCATTTTGGTCTATGCCATTAATTGCGGGTGCTTTATCACCCACTTTTAATCCTTCAGGGTTTTTAGTTTCTGGTTGTGCAAAACTGGCTGCACTTAATAGTAATAATAGAAAAAGCGAAAGTATTTTTTTCATGTTTGGTTTTAACTTGTTATCTAATAATTTACAATGGATTTATACCAAAGTGAATTAGATACAAGTATTTTCAAACATTCGTTTTTTATGGCTTATTTATTTTTTGCAGCTGCGTAAACAGTTCAATTTCTTTTTCTGTGAGGTTTGTAGGGAGCTTTACATTATAGGTTACAAAAAGATCTCCAAAAACATCTTCTTGCTTATAAACAGGAAAACCTTTTCCTTTTAGTCTAATCTTGGTATTATTTTGAGTCTCAGGTTTTACTTTTAGTTTCACTTTCCCATGCAGGGTATTGAGTGTAATTTCTCCTCCTAGAATAGCGGTATAAAGATCTATGTCTTGTAAAAGTTGTAAATCGTTGCCTACTCTCTTAAAAAAAGTATCGTTGTTTAACTTAAAAGTTAAGAACAAATCGCCTGCTATCCCACCGTTTAAACCTGCTTGCCCGTGGCCTTTTAATTTTATAACTTGCCCATTTTCTATACCCGCTGGAATCGTTATGCGTATATTTTTGCCATTGATAGTAATGGTTTGTTGTTGCGTTTTAAAAACATCGGTAAGGTTCAATTGCAAGTTTGCATTTAAATCTTGCCCTTTATGCCTACTGCTAGTGCGCCTACCTCCACCACCAAACATGGAAGAAAAAAAATCTGAAAAACCAGCTTCGTTTTCAAATCCACCATACTGCTGAGAATATTGTTGCTGCTGTCTTGCCTGTTTTTCGTATGCATCTCCGTGTTGCCAATCTTTTCCGTATTTATCAAACTTTTTCCTTTTTTCGGGATCACTTAATACTTCGTTTGCTTCATTTATTTGTTGAAATTTCTTTTTAGCGGTAGCGTCATTGGGATTGGCATCAGGATGGTATTGTTTGGCTAATTTTCTATAGGCTTTTTTTATGTCATCAGCAGAAGCAGTATTGGGCAATTCTAGAATTTTGTAGTAGTCTATAAATTCCATGATAAATTAAAATTTACAATTGATTTTTTTAGTAAAGTTACCATTAAAATTCAGATAGTATTCTTTAAAAAATCACCATCAATGATTAATAGTTTTACGCCCGTTTTGCTTAATGAACGATGAGAACTTAAATCATCTGATACGATATAAGTCATTCCTTTTGTTAATATAAAGCTTTCACCATTTTTAAGTTCGCTTGTAAACTCACCTTCTAAGCAGTGTACAATATGACCTTTTTCACACCAATGATCAGCAACGTAATCTGGTGAATATTCTACCAAGCGAACCCTTAATCCTTCATGCAATCTGGTTTGCCAATAGGCAAATCCTGTTGTTCCTTTGTATTCAACTTTCTCTATGTTTTTCCAATCTATTGTTTCAAAAGCAATGCTACTCATTAAAATTAGTTATTTATGTTAAGGTAATTCCACCAAAGTTTTTGCTTTGAAAAATTTCGATAACGAATCTTTTATTCTGAGGGTATCAGAAAGCGGTAATTTAAAAGGCATTCTCATTTTATAGGTAATAGAATCTTTTGTAGATAGAATAAGATTATTGCCATACCCTCTCAATGTGTTTAATCTCTTTTGTGCAACGGCAAGTTCTTGGTATTCTTTTATTACAACATAAAAACTGTTCGTATCTACTATTGCTTGTGCTATTGGTTTTGTTATGATAGCCGTATCGCTTGGTTTAATTTTGTTAGAAGAATTATTGCTGCTGGTGTCAGTTTTTTCTATTGCTATATTATTTTCATTTTTTTCATTGTTCTCTTTTTTTGTTATAAAATAATACGCTGCAAATCCAAGTGCTGCTAAAAGAACTAAACCTAAAATACCAAATATGGCAAATTTGCTGGTATTTACATTATTTTCTTTTTGTGGAGTTGCAAAAGAAATTTTTTCAATTATTTTTTCAGTAACAACCTTTGGGGGCTCTTTCAACATTACATGAGAAGTAATAGCCTG
>JANMGS010000191.1:0-2631 GCA_031374745.1 Ferruginibacter sp.
CAAATTAAGACAATTTTAAGTGCAATTTTCAATCCCAATCATACTATCTTTGCGTTCTTAAAAGTCAATCGTTTGCTATGCTTTTTCGCTTCTATAAAAGCTCAAAAAATGATGTGTAGTTGAAATGTGCGACGCCACCGAAGATGCCCATAGCTGCTTCTTTGTTGGGCTAAAAAAGATATAAGAAATAAGATTTAAGACGTAAGTTAAAAGACATAAGATTTAAGACATAAGATTTAAGATAAAAACAGTAAAAATATTGAGTACCAATCTAATTACTCAATACTAAATACTCAATACTAAACCAATGGCAGCAAAAACAGATAATTTCCAATCTCCCGATTATTTTAATGTAGATGAATTGCTTACGGAAGAGCATAAGCTTATTCGTGAAACTGTACGCAGTTATGTAAAAAAAGAAATATCTCCAATCATTGAAGATTATGCACAGCGTGCCGAATTTCCACAACAAATTGTAAAACAATTGGGCGATCTAGGTTGCTTTGGCCCAACCGTACCAGAACAATATGGCGGTGGCGGACTTGATTATATTTCTTATGGATTGATGATGCAAGAATTGGAACGTGGAGATAGTGGTGTACGATCTACAGCAAGTGTGCAAGGCAGCTTGGTTATGTTTCCAATTTACCAATATGGCAATGAAGCGCAACGCAATAAATATTTACCAAAACTGGCTAGTGGCGAGTGGCTTGGCTGTTTTGGATTGACAGAGCCCAACCATGGTAGTGACCCTGCAGGAATGCTAACCAATTTTAAAGACAATGGCGATGATACGGTAACATTAAACGGCGCAAAAATGTGGATTAGCAACGCACCATTTTCTCAAGTAGCGGTTGTGTGGGCAAAAGATGATGCAGGAGAAATAAAAGGAATTATTGTAGAGCGGGGTATGGAAGGTTTTACTACACCTACTACGCATGGCAAGTGGAGCCTGCGTGCAAGTGCAACGGGCGAACTTGTTTTTGACAATGTAAAAGTACCCAAAGAAAATATTTTACCAAATGTAAAAGGATTGAAAGGCCCATTGGGTTGCTTAACCAAAGCTCGTTATGGAATTGCTTGGGGTGCCATTGGTGCAGCAATGGATTGCTACCACATTGCGTTGGAATATAGTAAAGAAAGAATTCAATTTGGAAAACCCATTGCAGGTTTTCAATTGCAACAAAAAAAATTGGCCGAAATGGTAACTGAAATTACGAAAGCTCAGTTACTAAATTGGCGTTTGGGTGTATTAATGAACGAAGGAAAAGTAACCCCACAACAAGTAAGTATGGCCAAAAGAAATGCTTGCGAAGTGGCAACAAATATTTGCAGAGATGCCCGCCAGATGCTGGGTGGTATGGGTATTACCGGCGAGTACCCTGTAATGCGTCATATGATGAATTTGGAAAGTGTGATAACGTATGAAGGCACGCACGACATTCATTTGCTGATTACGGGTATGGATGTGACGGGGATAAATGCGTTTAAGTAGAAGCCCCTCACCTATCCTCTCCCCGAGGGGGAGAGGGAAAAGCAAGAGATACTAGCGAAGATTGTAGCGTAATATAGAAGATGGGCTTAGATAAGTTCTTCGAGTTCCCTCTCCAATGTAGCATGGTTGGGTAGAGGTTTTCCTATTTGGATAAAAAATATTTTTTTGTCCAAACCAAAACACAGCTATGGGCATCATTGTTGTGTCACTCACTTGTACGGCATACCATTTTTCATCTTTTATTATGCACTAGATTGAAGCAAAGAAAAAAAATACGAAGTAATAGTTAACATTTAGATAATATAAAAATGAATACATCTACAAATAATAACGAAACAAAGAACCCCCTCTTGGGGGGCGGAGGAGCCGTAAGTGTTATAGGCGCTGGCCAAATGGGAAACGGCATAGCACATGTGTTTGCACAAGCTGGTTTTAAAGTAACATTGATAGATGTAAATGCAGAGCAATTGGCTAAAGCCATTGCTACCATTGAGAAAAATTTTGATAGGCAAATTGCAAAAGGAACACTCACAGAAGCTAATAAAAAAAACGCATTAGAAAATATTAGTACTGCTACCGATTTGGCAATAGGCGTAAAAGATGCTCAACTTATAGTAGAAGCTGCTACAGAAAATATAGACCTAAAGCTGAAAATTTTTAAGTCCATAGATGAAGCTGCACCCGCAGGTTGTATTTTAGCTAGCAATACATCTTCAATATCCATTACAAAAATAGCTGCAGCTACCAAACGACCGCAGGATGTAATTGGTATGCATTTTATGAACCCTGTACCCGTTATGAAACTGGTTGAGATTATTAATGGCTATGCTACCAAAAAAGAAGTTACCGAAACGATTGTTGAGCTTTGTAAAACTTTAGGAAAAGTACCCTGCGTAGTAAATGACTATCCTGGCTTTGTAGCAAACAGAATTTTAATGCCAATGATAAATGAAGCCATCTCTACCTTATTTGAAGGAGTGGCTGGGGTAGCAGAAATAGATACGGTAATGAAACTCGGTATGGCACACCCTATGGGACCATTGCAGCTTGCAGATTTTATTGGTTTGGATACTTGTCTTTCTATTTTAAAAGTATTACAAGATGGATTTGGTAATCCAAAGTATTCACCAAACCCG
>JANMGS010000222.1:0-1694 GCA_031374745.1 Ferruginibacter sp.
TATTTGGAATATTTTTAGTTTTGACCAATGGGGCGTAGAATTGGGTAAAAAATTGGCCATCAATATTCAGAAAGAATTGGTAACTGATGAAGTAGTAAGTAGCCATGATAGCAGTACCAATGGCCTTATAAATCTATATAAAAAATGGAAAACAACTTAAATATTTAAACAAATGAAAAAGTTTTCATTCATTACATTAATTGCCCTATCGTTTTCGCCGGTGGCTTTTTGTCAACAATTTGAGCTGCCAGATATTGAATTAAAATTTAATAAACCAACACAAAATTTTAAAATTGTTATACCAAACACAAAGCTGAATTTTAAGCCAATCACTCCAAATAGTTCTTTAAATAAATTGCCATTACTAGGGTACAAAAATTTTCTAAGATCTATTTACAATGATAGAATCATCATTTTGCCACTGGACAATATGCCTTGTTTTGTACCTAGAAAATATAATTCGACACAAATGCCAATATATAAAGGAAATGAGTATGCAGTTAAAATACCAAACGCTTTAGAAAAAATGGCTTTTTAAATTACAAAAGCCCCTAAAAAAGGGGCTTTTATTTATAGAAATTTTTGTAATTACCATTTGTCTACTTCTATCGTACTTCCATTATCTACAGGAGGAGCGTCTTCAACAGTAGTATCACTAGCAATTGTAGCCGCATGATCTTCCGTTGCTGCAGGTTGCTCTTCTGTTGACACAGCTGCAACTACGGGAGCAGTAGCGTCATCTCCTTCATAGGGCGTATCGTGGTTGAATGCATCAAAGTCAAAGTCTGGCATTAAATCAGTCTTTACGTAATCTACCGCTTCGCTCAATCCTTTTACAAACTTGTTAAAGTCTTCTTTGTAAACAAAAATCTTATGACGGTCATACCCATCAGAATCAAATCTTTTGCGGCTTTCGGTAATGGTCAAGTAGTAATCGCTACCACGGGTTTCTCTTACATCAAAAAAATAGGTTCTGCGTTTGCCAGCTTTTATTCTTTTGCTGTAAACACTTTCTTGTTTTCTTTCGTTGTTCTCGTTGTTTTCTTTGTTTTCGTACGCCACTGTAGGTTGTTTTGTTTGTAATAGTTTGTTAAAAATAAATCGTTACAAAGATAAAAATGTTTTTGATATAGCAAAATTTATAAAGAACTAATTTACCTGGTCATTTTCTTGTTGTTTTTGGTACATAGCAAAATACAAATCTTTTTTCTGCATCAATGCTTCGTGCGTACCTTGTTCAACTATTACGCCATCCTCTAATACTAAAATTTTATCAAATTTAAACAGTGAAAATATCCTATGTGTAATGATTACTGCCGTTTTATCTTTTAAATAGTTGTACAAACTTCCAATAATTTCGTTTTCTGTTCTCGCATCTACGGCGCTAAGACAATCATCAAATACTACTATTTCGGGTTTCTTTATCAAAGCCCTTGCTATAGATATGCGTTGTTTTTGTCCGCCGCTCAACGTTACACCCCTCTCTCCTACCATTGTCTCAAACTTTTCGTCAAATCCATTTATTTCATTAAAAATACTGGCTTGTTTGGTTGCGTCTATAACCTGTTGGTCTGTTGCATTTTTTTCGCCAAAGCGAATATTATTTTTTATGCTATCGCTAAATAAAAAAACATCTTGCGGTACATAACTTATTTGCGATCTGATGGAATTTATTTTTATATTTTGAATAGACA
>JANMGS010000756.1:0-4510 GCA_031374745.1 Ferruginibacter sp.
CTTATGGAAAAGCTCAACGGTTTCCAGGTTATAAATTGTATGGTGCATTTAGTTTAATGGGTGTGCACAACAAACATCTTGTTGTAAACTACAGTCCTTCTTATGCTTTTTATTCCAAAACCATCGGCGCCAACCTCAATCCTTTGGTAGGAGATATACAAATTGATTTTACCAATTCTTTTTCTGCTGGCTATGGTTGGGGAAATGATGCGCTTCGTTTAAAAAATTTTAGAACCATACACAACGGGGAGTATTACAATGTAAGTACCTACAAAAAAAACTTGGTTTTATTAACGAGTAATTTTATTTTAAACAATCACCATCGAAACCAGATTGTGGGTAGCATAAATGGCACTTTTGGAGAATGTACACTTTTATATGCCAATGATGGACCACCTTTTAATATTATTCCACTGGCAGACAATTTTGATAGATACTGGACAGGAAGTGGTGCCATATTTATACATACCAATAAAGGGTATAATAGAACTGAAATTAGCTTTGATCAATTTACTGGCTATACGCCCATGTTGTATGAGTTGAGCAATATAATAGGCATTAATGTACCCTTGTATAGTGATGAAATGAGCAGTGGTAAAAAGAAAAATTATTCGTTTAATACTTCTGCTTATCAGGTAAAAATATTTACTGATGAAAATTATTCATTTAATGTTGGTGTATTAGGCAACTTAACAGATAAGATAGGAAGGCATTACGGCATCCAGGAATTGATACATATGGCACTCAAAATGCCACTTCATCCCAACAATGATATGAACAGATTATATTTTGGTGCATCCAATTTATACCAACAAGATGTTAAATAAAAGAAACTACATATTAATTTTAATGATTGCATCAATATCAAGTTGCAAACCTCCTACCAGAAGTTTTAAATATGAGCAAAATGTGAATCTGTATTTTTTTAAAAAAATGGAAACCATTTTAAAGGCCAAAATAGACTCTGTAAAAATATACAGAGCGGTATTGGAAGACGTATTGGTAGAAAGAGACAATGTTACGGAGTATAAGCAGATTAATACTGAAAGCAAACAAGCAATTATTGATTTTCAAGTAGACAATAATTATGCGCATTTATTTTTAATGCAAATATTTACAACCCCCTTCGTAGGCAGGCCCTGTATCTTTTTTTCAACTAGCTATAGTGCCGATAGTTCTTGTACACACCTTGGACCAGCCTACTTAGGTTTGATAAATTTAGATCATATTAATGTCATAAAGGAATTGGCAATAAAACAATCCAATAAATACTATTTAAAAAGTTGGAAAAATAAAAAAATGGATTTTACAACATTTAATAAATTTCCGCAAAAAGACGACCTTATTTCTAAAGTAAAAATAAAACAAATAATACTACAGGATCCCAATAAAATTGGAGGTATAAAACCAACATTATATACGATTACCGATATTTTTAAAGACAAAAATGCATTGGCCTTTACCTATTTAGAAACAATCAAAAAAGGAACAAATGAAAGCAAAAAAAAGCAGTAAAAAGGCAGCTAAAAAAAAGGAGGAGGAAATTGATGAATTAGTGCCAGCTGTAACGGCAAAAAAAGCCAACTGCGTATGCGAAAAGAAAAGAAAATATTGGTACTGCATGAAAATAAAACCAGATGGCAGCAAAATTCAGTGTTTGGGTCCTTACGAAACAAAGTCAGATTGCGAGCTAGAGGCACATTTTTGTGATAGCTGAAAACCTTTATTCTACAAAGTCGAATAGTATTCGTAGGTACTCGCCTGTGGCGAGTACCTACAGAGGCGAGTACAAAATGCCGAATTATTTGAAATGTACTCGCCACAGGCGAATACCTACAGAAGCGAGTACAAAATGGCGAATAATTTGAAATGTACTCGCCACAAGCGAGTACCTACAGAAGCGAGAAATGTACTCGCCACAAGCGAGTACCTACAGAAGCGAGTACAAAATGCCGAATTATGTGAAATGTATTCGCCACAAGCGAGTACCTACAGAAGCGAGTACAAAATAGCGAATGTTGTGAAATGTACTCGCCACAGGCGAGTACCTACAGAGACGAGAATGCAACCACCACAGGTAATAAAAGTATTCGCCACAGGCGAATACCTACAGAATAGATTGCCTTACCCGCACCAATTTCTCTAACAATGGCTCTAACAAATCGAGCCTCAGCATATTTGCTCCATCACTTTTTGCCTCGGCAGGGTTTGGATGTGTTTCTATAAAAAGTCCATCTACACTTGTAGCTACGGCTGCTTTAGCTATCGTTTCTATGAGCGAAGGGTTGCCACCTGTAATACCGCTTGTTTGATTTGGTTGTTGTAAAGAGTGGGTACAATCCATTATAACGGGCACGCCAATTTCTTTCATCCAAGTTATATTTCTATAATCTACAATGAGGTCTTGATAACCGAAAGTATTTCCACGATCGGTAAGCCATACTTGATTATTACCAGCTTGCACAATTTTATCTACTGCAAATTTCATTGAAGGGCCACTAAGAAATTGCCCTTTTTTTACATTTACTATTTTGCCTGTTTTTGCTGCTGCAACCAATAAATCTGTTTGCCTGCAAAGAAAGGCAGGTATTTGCAACACATCTACATACTCGGCTGCCATAGCCGCCTCTTCATGTGCATGTATATCGGTGGTAGTAGGTATAGAAAAGGTTTGTCCTACTTTTTGAATAATTTTTAGAGATGCTTCATCGCCTATTCCAGTAAAGCTATTGGCGCTTGTACGGTTTGCTTTACGATAAGATGCTTTAAAAATATAGGGTATTTCCAACCGCTTGCAAATGGCAGCCACTTTTTCGGCTATTTCCATAACAATTTCTTCGCTTTCTGTAATACAAGGACCTGCTATAAGAAAGAAATTATTTTTATTGTATTGTTGGTGCTGAAAGAGTTCGTTCATGCCACAAAAATAGCTAATTTGATGTTCCCGAAAAAATTGAGTGAATTGATACGATTTCACATGTAAAAATTCAATAACCAATGGCTTTTAAAAATTCACTTTTTTTTCTTTTGGAAATATCCAATGCCATTCCATTCGTCATTACAACTTGCCCTCCATCGCCTCGTATATATTTGTCAGCATAATTTTTATTAATGATGTAAGAATTGTGAATACGCAAGAAAACATCAACAGAAAGCATATCTTCAAAATCTTTTAGCGTACGACTAACAATATGTTTCTTGTTATCGCTTGTAAAAATATGGGTGTAGTTACTGCTGGCTTCTAAATAAATAATATCTTCCATTTTAATAAATCGTAGACCTTCAGTTGTGGGAATGGCAATACGGGTATAAGGGTTTTTTTTATTAATCAATTGCTCTACCAATAATTCTATTTGCGGATTTGGATAAGAATGATGTCGCTTTTCTTCCGCTCTATTTACAGCTATTTTTAGGTCTTCTATTTCAATAGGTTTTACTAAATAATCCAATGCGCTGTAACGAATAGCTTTAATTGCATAGTGATCGTAAGCAGTAGTAAAAATAAGTTCAAAATTTTTATCATTGAGTTGTTGCAACATCAAGAATCCGTTCATTACAGGCATTTCAATATCCAAGAATACCAAATCTGGTTGAAGGCTGTCTATAGCTTCAATCCCTTTTGCTGCATTATCGCAACAAGCAATGATATCTACTTGTGGGCAGTGCGCCAATAGTTTTTCTTTTAATGAACTAAGGCTATTTTCTTCATCGTCTATAAGTATTGCTTTTATCATGGCTAGCTTAATTGTTTTCAAAAATTTTTATACGCAATTCTACTCTTGTACCTACAGGTTCATTGTTTTCAAAAATGTCAGTAATAATCACATCCGAATTTCTATTTGTCTGGTTGTATAATTGAATACGCTCTGTGGTAATATCTATTCCATATGATTGCTGTTCCGGTTTATTCATTTCTTTCAATTGCTGCGCCTTAGCTCTACCAACACCATTGTCTATAATCGTATATTTAATGTAATCATTTTCCAACGTTGCGGATATTGATAAATGTCTATTGCCAATTTGTTTATTGAGTAATCCATGGTGGATGGCATTTTCTACAAAAGGTTGTACGATAAGGGGCAATACTTTATAATCGCTTTGCAACAATTCTTCCTCAGCCAAAAGTTCGTAAGTAAATTTGTTGTTGCTGCGAAATTGCTCCATCTGTAAGTAAAGCTCTAGTGTTTCATAATCTTTTTGAAAAGCCACCAAATCATTCTTTGAACTTTCCAGCACATTTCTAATAAGTTTTGCAAACCGAGCTAAATAAGTAGTCGCTTTTTCTTTCTGATTGGTTTGAATAAGGTTATCTATAGAATTCAAAGAATTAAAAATAAAATGTGGATTCATCTGACTCTGCAAGGCTTCCAATTTTGCTTTTAAAAGTTGTTCATTCATGCTATACATTTCTATAGCAGTTTGCTGTTGCAATTCTTCTGCTTCTATAGATTTTATTTTATCAGCCATCAACGCCGCTAAGGTTGTAAGCAATTGCAAATGTTGTTGGGTA
>JANMGS010000259.1:0-10031 GCA_031374745.1 Ferruginibacter sp.
TCTCCATCTACCAATACTTTTTCCACAGTTTGTCCCATTGCTTTTATTTGCCCGTTTTTGTCTACTTGTATGCCGGGTAATTTTTTTAAAAGCTCTTCTACGTTGGCATTGGCACTTACTTTGAAGCTATCTGCGGTATAAATGGTTGTATCGCCTTTTATTCTTATTGGGTTTCCACTCTTTATAATTACAGCTTCGAGTAATTTACTTTTTGGTGTTAGTGCTATCAAAGCCATCTTTTCGTTAGAGGCATTCAATTCTACGTCGTCCACATATTCGCCAAATGTAGGGTGCGATACAGAAAGGATATACTTACCCGGTTTTACATTTTTTATTAAGAATGAGCCATCTTCTTTTACACGTGTAAAAGCCCTCAAAATAGAGTCTTTTGGCGTTTGTAAAGTAACTACGGCATTTTTTACACCTGCCTTTGTAGCGGTATCTTTTACACTACCTGATATTTGTATCTTTTGTGCAAATGCTATTCCAGCAAACATAATTAAGGCAAGAAAGAGCGTAATTTTTTTGATCATGTTGTTAGTTTTTTATTTATACGAATAATATCGTAGACGAAAATTAGAATAATAATTTTCGATTGCAAACTAACTATTCTTAAATTTACGTTAAATGAATAATGTATAAGTGGTATATATAATTACACGAATGGTATAAAAAGTCAATTTGATTTTTGCCTTAACTATTTGTTAACATTAAACAATGAAAATAAATTTAATACCTCCCAAAAAAGGAAATAGACGCATAAAAGAAAAGCTATGGTTGGTGTATAAATAAAAGAGAGATAAAGATACTTTTTTTTGTAGCCACTTAAAATTACCATCCTGCTGCATTTTAATTTTTATAAGGCATAATTTGCAGAATGTTTTTTAAATTGTAGATGAAAAGATATAATTACTCTATAGTATTTTCAGTTATAGTTTATTATTAAGTTTTACACAACCAAAATATCAGAATGGCATACGAGGACGATAATTTTATAGACACTACGAAAATGGTTTGGAATTATTCTTTCTTTTCGGAAGAAGATATTTCTCTTTTTGCAGAAGGCAAATTGTTTTGTGGCCATGAAAAATTTGGCAGCCATTTTATACATCTATTAAATACAGATGGATATTATTTTGCCGTATGGGCACCCAATGCTACAGAGGTTTGTGTAATAGGGGAATTTAATGGTTGGAAAAAAAACTTACATCCTCTTTTTGTGAGGCTAGATAAATCGGGCATTTGGGAGGGCTTTATCCCGAGGCTTCCCGAAGGAGCTTTGTACAAGTACCAAATAAAAGGATTTGATGGCATAGAAACATTTAAGGCAGATCCATATGCCAATTATAGTGAGCTTAGGCCAGGCACAGCATCTATCACCAGGAACTTGCATTACCATTGGCACGACAACCATTGGATGCAAAAAAGAAAAGCGCACAACGCTTTGTCTGCACCTTGGAGCATATATGAAGTTCATTTGGGGAGTTGGATGCGGCCTTACAAGGACAAACCGAATATTTTTAATTCGTATAATGATATAACCGAAAGGCTGGTACCATATGTAAAAGCGATGGGATTTACCCATGTAGAACTAATGCCTATTACAGAATATCCATACGATGGCAGCTGGGGTTATCAATGTACTGGTTTTTTTGCAGCCACTGCACGATACGGCACCCCGCAAGAATTAATGAATCTTATAAACGAACTGCACAGAAATGATATCGGTGTAATTCTGGATTGGGTGCCCTCTCATTTTCCGGCTGATGCGCATGGTCTGTATAAGTTTGATGGTACACATACATACGAGTATGCCGATATGCGTAAAGGATTTCATAAAGATTGGAATAGCTATATTTTTAATTATGAGCGTGCGGAAGTAAGGTCATTTTTACTGAGCAGTGCGCATTTTTGGTTAAAGTATTTTCATATAGATGGTCTTAGGGTAGATGCGGTGAATTCCATTATTCGTTTAGATTTTAGCAGGGGAGAAGGGGAGTGGGAGCCAAATGCTAAAGGTGGTAATGACAATGAAGAAGCTATTTCTTTTTTGCAAGATTTTAATACAATGGTTTATTCAGAATTTGATGATGTGCAAACCATTGCAGAAGAGGCTTCGGATTGGGCAGGGATTACAAAATCTGTTTCAAAAAAAGGCTTTGGTTTTGGTATGAAATGGATGATGGGTTGGATGCATGATTCCTTTTCTTACTTCAAGAAAAACTGGCCCGAAAGAGCCGCTTGCCAAAACGATTTTTCTTTTAGCATGATGTATTTTTATGATGAAAAATTTATGATACCGCTCAGTCATGATGAAGTGGTACATGGAAAAAGTCCCCTAATTTATAAAATGCCAGGCAATGAATTCGAGCAGTTTGCAAACCTTAGGCTTTTGTACAGTTGCATGTATACACACCCCGGAGGCAAATTACTTTTTATGGGCAACGAATTTGCCCAAACATCAGAATGGAATTTCGATTCGGAGCTTCAATGGGAATTGTTGCAATTTGGCTCACATAACGGTATGCAAGAATGTGTGCGCAAGCTCAATCACTTATATAAAGAGCAACCTGCCTTGCACGAAATGCAATTCGAAAAAAAGGGATTTCAATGGGAAGACTTATCTAATCCTGATAAAGGCATACTTGTTTATAGAAGAATGTGCAAAGATAGAAGCAAGGACATCGTTGTAATTGTTAATATGTCGCACAATCCTTACTTCGATTGGGAACTCGTATTGAAAGGGAAAACGGCTTGGAGAGAACTGTTTAATTCTGATGAAACCGGGTATTGGGGAGCAGGTCATTTAAAAAATAGTAATATCCCTATTGAAATTGTGGATAAAAAGAAGAAACTTTACAGAATAAAAATAGCCATTTCAGCGTTTAGCTGTATATTAATCCAATAGCGGTATAATATTTGCCCCCATATTATTATGAAAAACTTACTTATCCTATCCACTTTCTTTTTTGCTTCTAAAAGCTTCGCCAATAATCCCAATGTAGATAGTTCGCAACACTATTTTGCCAAAGGTATGGAAGAGAAAAATGCCAAAAGATACCTTGTTGCTTCAAAAATGTTTGACAAAGCCATTGGCTTTAACAAATCTTACACGGAGGCTTACATAGAAAACGCATACGTAAATATAGAAATGCGTAAAACAGATCAGGCAAAAGCAAATTTTGTAAAGGCTTACGAATTACAGCCAAGTAATATGATTGTGATAAAAGAGCTTACAACCATGTATTACGATTATCGCCAGTGGGATAAAGCAATTGAGTTTGCAAAAAAATGTACCGATTGCGATAATGCAGATCGTATAATAGGTATGTCGTTGTACAAAAAAGAAGACTATGCGCAAGCCGAAAAATATCTATTGAAAGCAATAGCAAAAAATGCTGCAGATGCAGAAGCCAATTATACCATTGCCAGAAATTATATGGATGCCGAGCTGAATAGAAAAGCATTGCCCTATTTTGAAAAAGCAGTTACACTACAGCCAGAAAAAAATGTGTGGGCATATGAACTTGGATTGGTTTATTTTGATCTTAATAATTTTAAAGGAGCCGTAGTAGCTTTCGATAATGCCATAAAAAATGGGTATACAGCCAACAACGATTTTAATGAAAATTATGGCTATGCTTTACTATATAGTGGACAATTTGAAAAAGGAGAAGAGAAAATTCTTGACTTGTATAAAAGAAAAGGCAATAAGGAAATATTAAGAGAATTAGCCCAAATCTTATATGACCAAAAACAATATGGTCGTTCATTGGATTATTGCCAAAAATTAATTGAAGCAGATCCTAAAGATGGCAAAGCATTGTACCAAGCTGGGCTTACATTTATGAAGCTAGGCAAAAAAGACAAAGGACAGGCTATGTGCGACAAAGCAATAGAAATAGACCCTACACTTGCATCGAAAAGAACTACCACAGGCGATATGAGTGGGGCGTTGTAAGCACTTTTAAAATATTTATTAAAACCAGTGAGCCAAAAGTTTGCTGGTTTTTTTATTTTTCAAAGGGATTATATCGGTCCTTATTGCTAATTGCTAATGGCTAAAGCTACATTGGATAGAATAATTTCCCTACCATAGGGAGCACATCTTTCCCTCTTTATTTATTACTACATAATAGCACAACATCGGCTTTTAACAGCCGTATACAAGAATTATTTCATTTTAGCTATAAGCATTTTCACTATTCTTTTAACGTTGTTTCATTTTTATATACTTTTTTAATAAACGTTTTTATGCGTTCATACGAATCAAATAATATTTCCAAATTTGATTTAATTATTAAATTAATTATATATTTGATTATTATTTAACATTAAAATAAAAAATTATGGCAACTACAAAAAAAGCAAATGCAAAATTTACAAAACTAGCCGTAACCAAGCCAGTTATGGTAACCCTTCCAGCCAAGGCAACTGCAAAATCTATTCATTTGGCCATTGATGAAATTTTTAAGTTAAACGGTTGCGTTGCATGTGGCCTTGGTGGTATAGACCTTCGCCTTAGAATAGGTGAAGTTATAAATCCTCGCTTCCAAGAGAATATAGTAATTGCTGGCTATTGATTTAGTTGACCGCTGTCAACTTTTTAAAAATAAAGTTGACAGCGGTTTAATATGAAATAGCAATTTCCAATTTATTGTTTCAATTATATTTCAATGGATTTAGCCAAAAAAAATACTGCTCCTTCTATTTGTTTTACATACGATAATTACGATCCATTATTGTTAGAAACAATTCTCCCATACGTAGATTTTATTGAAACAACACCAGACTCCATTTCTATGATTCAAGCAGATGATACTGTTACGCTGCAGCCAAAAATTATAGCACAATTACAAGAAGTGTCATGTTCAAAGAAGATTGTGGCACATGGGGTAGGGTTGTCTATTGGAACTTTTGCTGGTTTTTCAAAAGACTATATTAAGTTATTAGATTCGTTGGTTGAACAAGTAGATATATATTGGCATAGTGAACATTTGGGATATACAATGATCAATGGCGAGTTTATCAATGTAATGTTACCCATAAATCGCAACAAAGAAAATCTACAACTCATTTGCGAACGCATACATTATTTACAAGATCGATATAAGGTTCCTTTTCTTATCGAAAACATTGCGCACCTTTTGCCAGATTATGATTCGCAATATAGTGATGCCGCATTTTTAAATGAAATTACAAAACAAACAGGCTGTGGACTCATCTTAGACATGTACAATATTTATTGCGATGCATATAATTACCAATTTAACATAGCCTCTTTTTTGGAAGAATTACATTTAGATGCAGTAAAAGAAATACACCTTGCCAATGGGTCAATTTACAAAGATCGAATGATGGATATTCATTCCAATGCGGTAGATGAAAATGTTTTAAAACTAACAAAAGATGTATTGCCTAAAGCTAAAAATGTAGAAATTGTGACATTCGAATTATTGTCAGAAGCAGTTCAAGTGATGGGCTATCAGGCAATAGAAGATGAATTGATTCGTATAAAAAATTCAATCAATGCTTATGATGAATACGAAAAATCAACAACAGCTTATTCTTGAATTGTTGAAAGAGCAAGTACCCACTTTTCCGGGAGATGAAACTTATGTGAATCTTTTAAAAGAATCAATCGAATTAGAAATTGCAAGAGATGTATCTATTTGGTGGCGTAGTTTGCAAATAGAACGCTATTGTATTATTACCTCCAATTATTTGAAACTTACAACACAATTTGATAGTGTTGTAAAAGCATTTTATCGTACAAAAAATGTATCTCCCTATATTGAAAGAGCTGGACAATGTTTTCTCGATTTTGTACAACAAAATGATGACAAACTTTTGGTTACAATTGCCCATTTTGAAGACAAATTGAAACGTGTAAAAAAAGGAGATAATGGCAATTACTCCATTCACTGGAATTATGAACCCTTGAGCATGTTGGATTCACTTATACATGGCAAACCTTTGCAATTAGAATCCATCAAAGGAAGTTATCTTACCATCATAAATGCAGATTTTGAAAATCAATTTGAAGTGTTTAATATTTTTTCAGAAGAAGAAAGTGTATAGGAATGAGAATTCACATATACTAATAGGTAAACTTTCTAAAGCTTAAACCAACCACATCTATTTCTGTCAGTAACCTATTGGCTTTATTAAGTAAACATTATATAAGCATACCCCAAAATAAAATCAAAATATACTTTTCAATAAACAAAAAGGGGGGCTGGATAATATGTATCTGTTTCCTATATCAAGGTATTTTACTACCAATTTTAAATCCGTAGCTAAATAAGCTCTATCTATAAATTTTTATTACGCATAAAAAAATTTGCAGGATATTAATTCTCATAATGTGTAATCAAATTAATTTACTGTACAAAAAAGTAATTGATTAATAGAATTGGTTTCTTAAACCATTGAGGCAAATCAGCCTAATAACTGACATTCATCACCTGCAAGCTCTCTATTAAAATTTAATTTGTGCACTTAATTAAGAACCAATTAGGCTTCACCAAAACAAATAACAATGAAAAAAGAATACTGGATAAATGTAAAACACGTAGACAACAGGCTAGTCATTTTTTTAAATGGCGATACAATCTGGGATAGTGGTATAGTTCATGATGACCCAGAAATGAACCAGTTTATCAATATTACAGAACACTTAGTACATCACATTAGCCATTCAAGTGAATTAATATTTGAAGGGTTCAACGACAACTACGATTCCGAAAGTTTGGATGGCGATTTAAATCCCTGGCATTTCGACTACAGGGTTTTTGCAAGAATGATAGATGCAGATGGAAAAGTAATGAGTGAGATGGATCTGCTGGCTCCATATAATGAAAAACATATGTCTAATTCAAATATTAGGGCAATAAATAATTGTTATCAAATAGCCAGAAAAGATGGTGAATTTAAAGTAGTTTCTAATTCATTGTCTCAAAATTTTTATAATTAGTCAATAGAACTATGGGAATATTCTAAAAAAAGAACGTACAAAATGAGATGCTAATTATTCTTGAAAACAAATAGAATGAAAAGGGGATTAGTGCTGCTGCTATTATTTTTCCAAGCGCCAAAGAAAAAAAATCCCCTACAATTGATTAACTAAAATTAGGTGTATGAAAAAGGTTAAAAAAGCCACCAAATATATTTATTATTTTGGTGGGGGAAAAGCGGATGGAAATGAATCAATGAAAAATTTATTGGGGGGCAAAGGAGCAAATCTTGCAGAAATGGCAGGACATCCAAAACTTCGTTTACCAGTTCCTCCCGGCTTTACTATTACCACAGAAGTATGTACATATTATTACAACAATAAAAAAAAGTATCCCACCGAACTACAGGCGCAAGCACAAAAAGCATTGGCTGCTGTTGAAAAAGAAATGGGTAAGAAATTTGGCGATGAAAATAACCCATTGTTGTTATCTGTTCGCTCTGGTGCACGGCGTTCTATGCCTGGCATGATGGAAACGGTGTTGGACATTGGTCTCAACGAAAAAACAATTGAGGGTATTATTAAACAATCGGGAGATGCCCGTTTTGCGTATGATGCATACCGTCGTTTGATAATGATGTATGCAGATGTAGTAATGGAAAAAGCTACTGGGATAGAACCCAAAGGAGGAAAAGGTATTAGAAAAGTATTGGATGAAAAGTTGGAGAAAATAAAGCAAAAAAAAGGCTATAAATATGATACCGATATTTCAGTTGATGAATTAAAAAATCTAGTGAAGGATTTTAAATCTACCATCATAAAAGTATTGGGCAAACCATTTCCTGAAGATCCGTATGAACAATTATGGGGAAGTATAGGAGCGGTATTCAGTAGTTGGAGCGGTAAGCGTGCTGTAGAATATCGGCGTATAGAAAAAATCCCAGAGGAGTGGGGTACAGCGGTAAACGTGCAAGCAATGGTTTTTGGTAACTTGGGCGATACGAGTGCAACGGGAGTAGCTTTTACAAGAGACCCCGGTAATGGCGAAAATAAATTTTATGGAGAGTATTTAATAAATGCACAAGGAGAAGATGTAGTAGCAGGTATAAGAACACCAGCTCCCGTAAACGAATATTCTAAAAACAACCAGAGTAAACATTTACCTACATTGGAAAAAACAATGCCGCTGCTGTACAAGCAATTGTTTGAGATACAACAAAGGCTAGAGAAGCATTACAAAGATATGCAGGATATTGAATTTACGATTGAAAAAGGAGTATTGTTTATGTTGCAATGCAGAGTAGGTAAACGCAATGGAATTGCTGCAGTGCGAATGGCAAGTGATATGTACAATTCCAAATTGATAGATGCTAAAGCTGCTGTAATGCGGGTTGCACCAAATCAATTGATAGAATTATTACTCCCCATGCTCGACCCCAATGTACAAAAAGTAACCAAACCCATAGCCAAAGGATTGCCTGCCGGGCCGGGTGGTGCAAAAGGCAGAGTGGTATTTTCTTCCAACGATGCAGTAGAATGGGCAAAGCGAGGCGAGAAAGTAATTTTGGTACGAGAAGAAACATCTCCTGAAGATGTAGATGGCATGCACAAATCACAAGCAATACTTACATCAAAAGGTGGTATGACTTCGCATGCTGCATTGGTAGCAAGAGGCTGGGGAAAATGTTGTATTGTGGGTTGTTCGGATATTGAAATTCACAACGATACAAAATCATTTAAAGCCAATGATGGTACTTATATTAAAGAAGGCGATTGGTTGAGTTTAGATGGAACAAAAGGATTGGTTTATTTAGGTAGTATGGCATTGGTAGATGTAGATTTAGCTAAAAACATGGCTTACAAAAACCTAATGAAACTGGTAGATAAGTTGAAAGTGATGGGTGTACGTACCAATGCAGAAACACCAGAAGATGCATTGCAGGGATTGAAATTTGGTGCAGAAGGAATCGGATTGTTTCGCACAGAGCATATGTTTTATGGAAAGGGTAGTGAGCAGCCTCTATTTTTACTGCGCAAAATGATCGTAAGTAAAACAGAAAAAGAAAGAAGGCTTGCTTTAAATGAATTGTTTAAATATGTAAAGAAAGATATAAAAGATACATTAATTATCATGAATGGATTTCCTGTAACCATTCGTTTACTAGATCCGCCTTTGCACGAATTTGTACCACACGATACAAATAAATTGCATGAATTAAGTAAAGAGTTGGGTATAAGCATGGGTATTTTAAAAAGAAGGGTTTTGGCATTACATGAAAACAATCCCATGCTTGGTCATAGGGGTGTAAGGCTTGGCATAAGCTATCCAGAAATTACAGAAATGCAAATAAAAGCCATCTTTGAAGCTACCGCAGAATTAATAAAAGCAGGTAAAAAAGCATATCCAGAAATTATGGTACCAGTTACCTGTACGGTAAATGAACTAATACATCAAAAAGAAATTGTAGAAAAAGTGTACAAGGAAGTATGTGAAAAATTGAAAGTTAAAAAGATACCTTATCTATATGGCACCATGATAGAAACGCCTAGAGCTGCATTAAAGGCAGAGAATATGGCTACAGAAGCAGATTTTTTTAGCTTTGGAACAAACGATCTTACACAAATGAGTTTCGGTTTTAGCAGGGATGATATTGGCGGTTTTCTTCCAAAATATTTGGATGAAAAAATATTAGAAGACGACCCATTTCAAACAATAGACCAAGAAGGAGTTGGTGAACTGATAAAATTTGGAACAGAACGAGGCCGTATTACTAAACCAACACTTAAAGTTGGTATTTGTGGCGAGCATGGCGGCGATGCAGAGAGTGTAAAATTTTGCCATCGTATTGGGCTAAATTATGTAAGCTGCTCACCATTTAGAGTTCCCATTGCTCGCTTAGCTGCGGCGCAAGCAGCATTGGAGTTTCCAAGAAAATAACATTTGCTACACGAATCCATAAAAAAGCTTTTTTTATAACAGCTTTTTTATCGCCCAACAATTTTTTAAAAAAATGCAATAGAAGTTCTATTAAGTAAGTGATGCTATAGTCGTTTTATTATATTTAACATAATATTA
>JANMGS010000285.1:0-4801 GCA_031374745.1 Ferruginibacter sp.
GCAACTCGCAACCCAATTTCTCCCTTAAAACATAAACATGTAAATTTGCTCCACAATTAAAATTATGAGCGAAGAAAATCCACGGGATGCAATGCAAAGCCTCAATTTCCTTGAGGAGATTATAGAAAAAGACCTAGCAGATGGGAAATATACATCTATCGTAACGCGGTTTCCGCCGGAGCCTAATGGGTATTTGCACATGGGGCATGCTACGAGCATTTGTTTAAATTTTGGGCTTACCAAAAAATACCCAGGTTATACCAACCTGCGGTTTGATGATACCAACCCCGTAACAGAAGAAACAGAATACGTGGATAGCATAAAGGAAGATATTAAGTGGCTTGGCTTTGAGTGGAAGAACGAATTGTATGCGTCGGATTATTTTGACACGATGTACGAATATGCTGTAACGCTTATCAATAAAGGGTTGGCGTATGTAGATGATAGTACAAGTGAGGAGATAGCAACACAAAAAGGTACGCATACGGAGCCTGGTGTGAGCAATGCATATAGAGAAAGAACGGTGGCTGAAAATTTGGATTTGTTTGCTCGTATGAAGGCGGGTGAGTTTGCTCATGGGGCAAAAATACTGCGTGCAAAAATAGATATGGCGCATACGAATATGCTCATGCGTGACCCGCTCATATATCGCATAAAACATGCGCACCACCACCGCACGGGCGACAAATGGTGCATTTACCCCATGTACGATTTTGCGCATGGGCAAAGCGATTCTATTGAAAATATTACGCATTCCATTTGCACGCTAGAATTTATTCCGCACAGAGAATTGTACGATTGGTTTATAGAAAAGTTGGAAATCTTCCCTTCGCACCAATACGAATTTGCTCGCCGCAATTTGTCGTACACCGTTATGAGCAAGCGCAAGCTTAAGCAATTGGTAGAAGAAAACCATGTGGCTGGCTGGGACGATCCTCGCATGCCAACCATCAGCGGTATGCGCCGCCGTGGGTTTACCCCGCAAAGTATTCGTACATTTTGCGATAAAGTGGGTATAGCCAAAAGAGAAAATATTATAGATTTTAGTTTGTTGGAATTTTGCTTGAGGGAAGACCTCAACCTCACAGCTTTGCGGGCTATGGCCGTGCTTGATCCATTGAAATTAATAATCACCAATTATGAAGAAGGAAAAACGGAAGAACTTATAAGTGAGAACGGCCCTGATGAGGCGTATGGCACACGTACGATTCCGTTTGGTAAAGAATTGTGGATAGAGCGAGAAGATTTTATGGAAGAAGCCGCCAAGAAATGGTTTAGGTTTGCGCCGGGTGCTAGTGTGCGCCTAAAGAGTGCGTATATTCTGCGTTGCGATACTTTCGATAAAGATGAAACTGGAAAAGTAACTGCCATACATTGTACTTATTTCCCCGAAAGCAAGAGCGGCAGCGATACGAGTGGTATTGCCGTAAAAGGCACCATCCATTGGGTGAGCGCTGCACATGCTGCAGCGGCCGAAGTGCGCATGTACGATCGACTGTTTAAAGTAGAAAACCCAAGCAGTGAAGAGGGCGATTTTAAAGATTATATAAACCCCGATTCGTTAAACATTGTACAAGCATACATAGAACCATCGCTTGTGAATGCTACCCATGAAAATCGATTTCAGTTTTTACGCAAAGGATATTTTTGTCTTGATAAAGAAAGTACCAAAGAGAAAATTATTTTTAATAGAACAGTAACGTTGAAAGATGCATGGGCGAAGGAAGTGAAGAAGGGGTGAAGGGTTTAGGGGTTGAATGTTGTTGAATGTTGTTTGAAGGGTTGAAGGGGGGTGAGAGGTTTGAAAGGTTCAAGAGGTTCAAAAGGTTCAACACGTTTAAAAGGTTCAAGAAGTTCAAGAGGTTTAAAAAGTTGAAGAGCTAAACCCTGACAGCTGCTTTAGCCAGGTTATTGGTTGGTTAGGATTTTGAAAGGTTAAATGTTGTTGAAGGGTTGAAGGCTTGTTTATTGGAAGCATTGTTTAATTGTTCGTTGGTATTTAAGATAGGTTGCTTTAGTTAAAATGCGAAGCATTTTCCTTACCGCCTTATTTTTTAATAAACCGCCTTACCGCCTTCCCGGCAAAAAAAAATAATATCATTTTCTACCCATAGCATTAGCGCAGCGCTCTACTGATTTTTCAAAAAGAAACAGGCTTAGTCTGTTTTGTACTAAAATTTGCAAATGCTCATTATTATTATAAAATCCTTAGAGACGGCTTCGGCTTGACTCTAAGGATAGTGAAGTATCGAAAACCCTGAGGGCGGCTTCAAGCTTCGTCAGCGGTTAAATTAGAAACCGCATCAGCGATAAAAAATGCTAGATTGAAAAGGATTTTGTAAAACCAATTATTGACTATAAACCTATAAACTTTCTTCCTTCTTCAAATAAGGAAAAACGCTACAAACTACCAATACAAAAGAAAGTAATACGATTAAATAAATTCCAGCCAATTTTACTACTTCGCCTTCAAACAACGAACCGGTAAAAAGTACATACGTACGCATGCTGTATGCAACAAGTATGGCGCAGACAAACATATTGGCTCTCTTGGCAACAATATAAGGTAATGCTGTAAGCAGAAAACTCACACTTACTAAAATGGTTATAATTTTACCCGCTCTTCCATAATTTACACCTGTAGGAAAAGGTTTTACATTGAACCCGTTAAAAGTCGTATCGATGCTATTGTAATGTACCCAAGGAATAAAACAGGTAGCAACTAGGGCTATGCAAGTGAGTAAGGCAGTGTAATGGAGTATTTTTTTATAGTTCATTTTATAATTGGGTACTAAGATATTTGATTATTTTCTTTCAAAAAATTAGCAATTGTCATAATTTTTGTATCGCCAAAGTTTTTCAATTCTAATAAATCATTATCCCCTGTTAATAAATAATTCACATTTCCATCTTTTGAAAGTGAAAGTAAAAAATTGTCTTTCTTATCTCTGCAGAAGTTCACTTTGGATTTTACCTGCACAAAATCTGCATATTCTTCAATAGTTTCTAAAATATCTTCTAAATCTAATTGTGAGAAGAAACGTCTGAATTTTGGCCTTTTTCCTACTGTTAAGAATTCGCCCAACAACTCATTACTAAAAACAAGCAAATATTTTTTGCTGAACAAAATCTCATCTAGTTTTGTAAAGTCTTTAGAAATTAAAAAGCTAATCCAAAGGTTCGTATCTAAAATAATACGGATTACTTTATTTTGCATAGCGCTTTGCTCTTACTAATTCTACTTCTTTGGTTATTTCTTCTAAACTGGGAGCAGTTTTTGCATTTTTTCTTAATCTTTTTAAAACAGTGGCAAAGCCTGATTTAGAATTATCTTTTATAGAAATGAGTCTTAAATCTGCTAAGTCTTTCAAAAGCTTGGTTGCTTTTGGATTGAGGATGTCTATTTGCATACTGGCCATATTAACAAAATTAAGCAATGTAAATGATAAAGATTGTAACTCAATTTAAAAGTTAAAGCTAAAATAAAAAGCCGCAAATACATGCGGCTTTTTATTTGATGAGGTCCCTAGCGGATTCGAACCGCTGTAGAAGCTTTTGCAGAGCTTTGCCTAGCCACTCGGCCAAAGGACCAATTACAAATTTGGATTGCAAAAATAGGGAAATTTTTATCAGAATACTAAATTTTTCATCGAAATTGAGGGCTTAAACCAATAATTTGAAAAACCAATCATTAATAAAACGCTTTTACCTTAAATTTTTTATATGAATCGTATAGCAGCATCCGAACTAATCATAAACAGCAGGGGAGCAGTATATCATGTAAATTGCCGCCCCGAAGAAATTGCACATACCATCATAACGGTGGGCGATCCAGATCGGGTAAAAGAAGTAAGCAAACATTTCGATAGCATTGAATTTACCAATAACCACCGAGAATTTGTAACCCATACCGGTTATATCGGCAAAAAACGTATTTCTGTTACCAGCACAGGTATTGGACCAGATAATATTGATATCGTATTAAATGAATTAGACGCACTGGTGAATATTGATTTTGAAACCAGAACCATAAAAGAAAACCTTACCCATTTAAATATCATACGGGTAGGTACATCCGGCTCATTACAGCAAGAAATACCGATAGATAGTTTTGTGGCCAGTACCCATGGATTGGGGTTGGATAACCTGATGAACTTTTATAGGTACCATAACAACGACGAAGAAATGCAACTGCAACAGGCATTTGTACATCATACGCAAATAGATGCCATAACAAAACCTTATATTTTTGGCGCCAGTGCATCTTTACTAAAAGAATTTGTTCAAGGCTTTCACCAAGGTATAACGGTTACTTGCCCTGGTTTTTATGGCCCACAAGGCAGGGTATTGCGCATGGGATTGGCACAACCAAATCTTATTGATAGCCTTACTTCTTTTGGTTTTGGCAACCACCGCATCAGTAATTTCGAAATGGAAACATCGGCTATTTATGGCATGGGCAAAGTGCTTGGGCATCATTGTTTATCATTGAGTGCTATTGTGGCAAACAGAATAAGCAAAGAATTTAGCAGCGATGGAGGTAAAGCGGTAGAAAATTTAATTATAAAATCATTGGAAATAATTTCAGCAAAAATATAATGGAACAAACATTTTTTAAGTACCAGGGCACAGGAAACGATTTTATAATATTCGATAACCGAAATGCTACAATAACTTCACTTACAAAAGAAATAGTGAAAAAGCTATGTGACAGAAGATTTGGAATAGGCGCCGATGGTTTAATTTTATTGTGCAACAAGGAGGGATATGATTTTGAAATGGTTTATTACAATTCGGATGG
>JANMGS010000287.1:0-2325 GCA_031374745.1 Ferruginibacter sp.
GTAAGAATTTTTCTATCTACCCCAAAACTATTTTTATAATATTGCTTACCTATTTTAAGGCAAGTAGGTTTGCCATCGGTAATCATAAAAATTTGTTTGTTGGGGTTGCGCCTGCGGCGCAATATATCCATGGCAAGCTCAAGACCCGCTACTGTATTTGTATGATAAGGTCCCACTTGCAAGTAAGGCAAATCTTTTATTTCTATTGGCCAAGCATCATTACCAAACACCACAATATCCAACGTGTCTTTGGGATATTTCGTTCTTATCAATTCTGCCAATGCCATGGCTACTTTTTTTGCTGGGGTTATTCTATCCTCCCCATATAAAATCATTGAATGAGAAATGTCTATCATTAATACAGTAGATGTTTGCGATTTGAAATCTGTTTCTCTAATTTCCAAATCGTCTTCTTGCATCCGAAAACTATCTATACCATGGTTTATTTGTGCATTGCGAATAGAGGAGGTGAAGTCTATCTGCTCCATGCTATCGCCAAATTGAAAAGGCCTTGTTTCTGGATTTATTTCATCTCCACCACCGGGTTTAAATGTTTGGTGATTTCCGCTTTTGGTTTTCTTTAGCTTGCCAAAAATTTCCTCTAAGCTACTTTTCCTGATTGTCTGTTCTGTTTTTGCCGTAATTTTTATTTCACCATTTTGAGGATTTTCTTGTATGTACCCTTTCTTTTTTAAGTCTTCTAAAAAATCACCAATGCCATATTCATCATTGGTTAATTTGTATTCTTTATCCAACTCGTTTAACCACTGCATTGCTTCGTTAAAATCACCACTGGTATAAGTGAGAAGCTGTGTAAAAATTTTCATCAGCTTATCAAAACCACTTGGCTCATTTTCGGCTGCATTGTATTTCGAAAAATTATGACCTAACATACAATAGGATTTAAGATTTTAGAAGTAAGATTATTTAACTTGACGTAAAAACACTTACTTGCATATTTTTATTTTTGTGTCAGCAATGAAGCAGCTATGGGTATCATTCCCGCCTTAATTACAATGTCGGGCAGGATTGTGTTATTTGTTTACCGTTAGGCAGGCTTACTTCATCGGTATTATATTTTTCATCTTTTAATTCATTCAATAAGAAAGCACTTAAAACTGGTTTATCTAAAGCACCATCTCGATAGATATCTCCACAATGGTTAAAATATGAAAATTGTACGCTGCAATTTACGAAACATTCCATCGATTGGTTGTTAAATAAAAAGCCCCATACATTTTTTGTATAGGGCTTTCTAATATTAAAAAATTATTATCTGGGAGTATCTTTTCCTTTTGGAGTAGTTACTGGTTGTGTTTGTATTGTATTCGGATTTTCAGACATTGGTGGTCTATTAGCAAATTGTTGTTCCATTTGCATTACACCCTGCAATTGATAAGCATTTCTTTTTTCTTCTTCGTCCATTGCATCACGCTTGTTTCCAGTTAGACTTTCATAATAGGCCACTTGTTGCTGCATGTCTTTTTTAAGAGCACCACTTATTTTATTGGCAAGCACTGTATCGCCTGCTTTGTATGCTGCTATTAAAAATTGTAACGAAGTCTGGTTGTGCATTTGGCTTCTACTTGCCATACCATAAGGCATATTGCTTTCAGAAATACCTTTATCACATTTGTTCAACAACTTCTTAGCATCTTCTTTTCTACCTCCATCGGCTAGGTTACTTGCGGCTTGGGCATATGCCAAACGAATAGAACCTAAATGCCTCCTGTTTTCTTCATCAAAATAAACCCCGTTCTTATCTGCACCTCCAAATGCAAATTTGTTCATCATTTTATCCATGACCCAATCTTTGTTCACATCCATTGCCCCGTCTTTGTTAACATCGCCATTTAAAACAGGAACCAATCTATAAGACATACCATCTTGGCGCAAATACTGTTGGAAACCCAATTCGCCATATGGAGAAGTAAAATAGATAGGGCGTTTCCATTTGTTGGCTGCAATGATATTCATAATGGCCGCATCATTTTTGTACATGAAATCTTTAGGAATATCAAACTGCACTGCACCAACAACCGAATCGTTTGCATTTACCGTTAAGTTTTTTCTCACAAATTCAATATCTACAGGAATGGAAACTTTTTTTGATGGGAATGCGTTTGATCCTCTCCTTTGATCCATTTTGGCTGGGTCATCACTTCCTGCATAGTCTTTCATCATGGTATACAAATCCATATACTTCGATGGGTCAACTCCTGAATTAGGAGCATAACTAATATAATCCCTATTAGAACCTCTTATTTGTTCTGTTGTCCAAATAACATCTACAGGGTCGCTCTGGTTTACTTTGTAACGCAATTG
>JANMGS010000760.1:0-2141 GCA_031374745.1 Ferruginibacter sp.
TTGCCGTTTTTATTTTTATAAAACCAATAGCGCAAGATAATCAGTATCATTTTTTTTATAATTACCATGCTGCATTGGGAATCAATAATTGTTGGAATGTGCTCAGTAATATTGGTTTTGTAATAATTGGCTTATTAGGAATAAAATTTTTGAGACAAAACAAAATAATCAATTCTATCAATTGGGTACTTTTTGCAGGCATCGTGTTAACAGGTTTTGGCTCAGCTTATTATCATTTTAATCCAAACAATAGCAGTTTGGTTTGGGATAGGTTACCCATGACAATTGTATTTACGTCTTTTTTTGCAATCATTTATACCTGGTGCTTTTCTCCTACAGTGGGTTTCAAAATTTGGCTTATCAGCGTAGCAGTTGGGATATATGCTGTTTTTTATTGGCAATATACCGAGCAGGCATTTAGGGGAGATTTACGTTTGTATGCCATCGTACAATTTTTACCCATTGTTTTAATAGTAATTATAATGGCAAGTAATTATAAGAAACATACTTTTCTTATAAAACCAATATCTATGATCATTGTGTGGTACATCATTGCAAAAATATTAGAACATTTTGATGCAGCAATTTTTAAAATGACGGGCATAATAAGTGGGCATCCCCTAAAACATATTGCTGCGGCAATAGCCACCTATTACATTTACAAAATGATAAAAGTACAGTATGAAACACTTAAAATAAAATCGTAAAAAATGAGCGAAATTTATGGGAGATTTGTTTGCATTAAAAAAGCAATAATTTACTAACCCTTTGCCCCTAACCAAGCCATCATTCCCATACCATGCTCTATGGCATTTTCATCGATATTAAAAGTAGGTGTATGTACGCCAATGGTAATATTTTTTTCTACATTGCCAGCTCCCAATCTAAAAAAACAAGCAGGTATTAATTGTGAGTAGTAAGCAAAATCTTCGGCACCCATGCGCAATTCTGTTTCAGATACATTTTTTGCACCAGCAAATTCTTCTGCAAGTATCCTTGCGGATGCACTAAGCGCTTCATCATTTTTTACAAATGGATAGCCAATATCTATTTTAATATCTACCTCGCCACCCATTGCTTTTACCAGCAATTCCGTATGTGCTTTTATAAGTTCGTGTGCTTTAAAACGCCATTCCTCGTTCATAGCCCTAAAGGTACCCATCAACTTTACTTCGCTTGGAATTATATTGGTAGCATTACCTCCTTGTATAGAAGTGATGCTAAGCACAGAAGGATTAAATGGACTATTGTTTCTACTTATAATTTGTTGTAAGCTTACTACCAATTGCGATGCTATCAGAATGGTATCTGCCGTTAAATGTGGCGCTGCTGCATGGCCACCTTTTGCTTTGATGGTTATATAAATTTCATCGGCACTTGCCATTACCATACCTCCCCTAAAACTAAACTCCCCTACTTGCAAAATATTATGTACATGCAAAGCAAATATTTTCTGTGGGGTAGGATTTTCGAGTACGCCTTCTTTTATTAAATAGCTTGCACCACCCGGGTTTTTTTCTTCGCCTGGTTGAAAAATTAATTTGACAGTACCCGTCCAGTCTTCTTTTGTTTCATTCAATATTTTAGCGGCCCCTAGCAAACAAGTTGTATGTACATCATGGCCACATGCATGCATTACGCCAGGGTTTTTAGATTTGTATGTCACCTCATTTTCTTCTGTAATAGGCAATGCATCCATATCTGCTCTTAAAGCAACAATCCTTTCATCAGGATTTTTCCCTTTTATTAATCCTACTACACCTGTTGTAGCCATTACATCAAATGGAATTTCCCATTCCGCTAGTTTAGTTTGTATAAATGTAGAAGTTTCAAATTCTTCATAACTCAACTCTGGGTTTGCGTGTATGCTACGACGAATTTGTATAAACTCATCTTTGTATTTTGCTGAAAGTATTTTTATTTTTTGTAACAACGTAAGAAAATTTAATAGTAGGCCCAAGATGTTTGGTAACTAAAAGCCTTCTGAAAATAAGATAAAATTATAAAGGAGATTATTGTGTTTTGGAAATGCCTTTTTTCTTATCAGTTTCATCATCATCATCTTTATCATTCGGACTTTTCTTTTCTACTTTCATTTCTACTGTATCTGGCAATATATAAATATTATTGTTAACGAGCTT
>JANMGS010000343.1:0-5053 GCA_031374745.1 Ferruginibacter sp.
TATTGCGAACAGTATCTCCCAAATCGGTTCCTTTTTTTGCAATTTTTTTGCGTGTTTCCTTTCCACTATCTGGTGCAAATAAAATTCCTAAGGCTGCACCTACTGCTGCTCCTATTATTACTCCTGTTACTAGTTTCTTACTCATGTTAAAAAGATTAAAGTGTTAACAAATATTATCTATTATTGTGTATTACTAAAATGTTGCCAAGATTTAAAAGAAAGCGTTTATCATATAAACATTTCTCTTAAAATGCAAATTTGTCATAAAGTAAAAACATTTAATCTAAAATAGATGCCAAAAATAAAGGCAAATATCTTTATATCTTTAAAATCTGTGAATGTTGTAAAAAAAAGTTATAATAATTAAAACTTTTTTATTAATTAAATCGTCTATTAATTGGTTTTTCAACGGATAGTGGAAATTTACCGGACCTTTATTTTTATTTGGGTCCTTTTATTTAAAACTTCTTATTTAGCATATTAAAAAAGCCCCGCAAGTGCGAGGCTTTTTTATTTTTACATTCAATTATTTAACCAATTTGAGTTCGTCAATTAAATTTTTTGCTCCTCCCAATTTATCTACACACCACAACACATATCGTACGTCTACACAAATGGTGCGATTTAGGTCTTTATCAAACGCTATCTTATGGCTTAGTGCTTCGTAATTACCGTCAAAAGCCAATCCAATTAAATTACCATTACCATCAATTACGGGTGAGCCTGAATTACCTCCCGTAATATCGTTGGTAGTAATAAACCCAACAACCAAATCATTGCGATTTTTATCAATGTATTGTCCAAAATCTCTTTTCTTCAATAATTCTATTTGTTTGGCTGGTAAGTCAAATTCATAATCGCCTGCTACGTATTTTTCCAACAATCCTTTGCTGGTTGTAACAAAATCATACTTTACTGCATCTCTAGGTGCATAGCTTTTTACATTACCAAAACTTACACGCATGCTAGAGTTTGCATCGGGATACATTTTTGCAGCAGCCGCAGGATCTTTTTCCATAATACCTTTTAAATAGGCACGTCCAAGCTCATTATTTTTTGTAACAAATGTCGTATACAAAGAAGCATATTTAAGGTTGTAATTTTTTGCAAATGATGCTCCATAATCAAAAGCAGGATCGGCTTGTAGCACATTGGCATCTGGATTGGCCAAAAAAGCCGCCCATTTTGCATCATCCAAAATCATCGTTTTTTCAAATAAATCCTTTGCCCATTTCTTAAACGTGTTTTCGTCTTTTAAATCGCCAAAACCAGCTTTAATTTTTTCGTAAAAGCCAATAGGATGTTGATTTTTATCTACATCGTTGTAAAACATCATGGCAGCAGCGGCTACAATCTTTTCATCGCTTGCCCTATCTGCAGCTTCCAAATAAGCTTTTCTGCCAGCCACTGCACCCGCTATTGCTTTCTTTAAATCTTCTGCGCTTGTGCCTTGCTTTGTAAGGGCTACTTCTACCGTTTGTAGTTGTGCGGCAAAAGCTGCAAGTGGAGAACCCAAAATGCCTTCTATTAAATATTGACGCTGTCTTGAATATGGCGTCCATGCTTTATAGTTTGCAGCATAGTCATTCATTATATTCTGATATTCAGTTTTACCGGCAGCCCAAGAAGAAAAACCATTTTCGTAGGTTTGCTTTTGATCAAATGTTTTAAACTTTATCAACTGCTTTGTTTCCCCTTCAAAAAATTTCCAATAGTTGGCTACGCCGGCATAATTACTTGCAAGTTTAAGTTTTACAGCTGGGTCTTTTATCATTTGCTCATGCATGTATTTTAAACGCATATCCCTCAAACCCACTAGTGAGGGGTTTTCAATCTCATTTTTCAATTTTATGCCATAACTTGTTTCATAACGGTTTGTACCACCTGGATAACCATAAATCATTGCATAGTCGCCATCTTTAATTCCTTTTATACTTACTGGCAAAAAATGTTTTGGTTTAAGCGGTACATTGTCTGTACTAAAATCTGCTGGCTTACCTTCTTTGTTTCCATATACACGAAAAATAGAAAAATCGCCTGTGTGGCGAGGCCACTCCCAGTTATCGGTATCGCCTCCAAATTTACCTACGCTTTCTGGCGGAGCGCCTACCAAGCGTACATCCCTGTATGTCTTGTACACATACATAAGGTATTGGTTGCCTTTAAACATACTGTATATTCTCCCTGCAAGTGCATTTTCTTTATCCAATACTTTATCTGTAATTGACTTGTATACTTCGGGCATTTTTTTTGTGCGGTCTGCCCAGTTCAATCCTTTTACTGCCTCTTCTACTTCTTTGGTTACATCTACAATTCTATCTAAAAATTGTACGGTTAGTCTGCTTTGTATTTCCTGCCCCATGTTGTAGGCATAAAAACCATCACGCAGGTAATTGTTTTGCACAGAACTGGCTGTAGCTATTGCATCGTAGCCGCAATGGTGGTTTGTAAAAATCAATCCTTTATCGCTCACAATTTCTCCAGTACAGCCTCCTCCAAATATCAAAATGGCATCTTTAAGTGAAGATTTATTTACGGAAAACAATTGCTCTTTGGTAAGTTTTAGCCCACGCTTTACCATGTCATTATAAACCTGTTGCCCAAGCAACATGGGCAACCACATGCCTTCATCGGCACGTGCTTGTAGCAAGCTTGATATAAGTACAAGCGAAACGATTAATTTTTTCATAATAGTTTTTACATTTTTGAGGTACGAATTTAGGTAATTGTAACCGAAACTAAGAAGCAATTTGTGGCGCTTTGGAGAACTTGGGGGACAAAGTGCTTTTAATACCATATAAAAATCAGTACAAAAAAAGGATGCGCTGTGAGCAAAGGTGGAGCTGGCATCAGTAGTCCGGTCTCACTCAGTGTTCCGTATATATTCGTCGGGAGCCCGTCTGCAGTGTTCATTTTTCTCCAAAGGAGTCCTGCGGGCAACAGTTGCCTAAGCGAGCACATGCACACTATTTTTAAGTAACAGTTTGTAAAAGTAGAAGGCGTGTTTTATTAAACACAACAGGTTCCTCCGCCCTAGTTCGGAAGACTCCACTGTGTCTGACAGCTAGTAGTAGTCTTTCAATTAGGAAAGCGCTTTAAGGTGTCTGACACATTTATTGTTTAGAAACAATCATGCATTATCTTCACACTAGTAGTAAATGTCTGGTTAAAATCATAAGCCCATTAGACGATTTCGAATTAATGAAAGTTGTATTGCCGCTACTGCAATACTTCCGCAGTTTTCTTCGTAAAACAATAAAAATAGAGTATTTAAAAAAGATTTGCGACTAAAAAGTAGTGTATATTAGCGCAAAAACAGCCGTTGTGTGTCATTTTGGGTTTTGAAATTCTATAAAACTTAACTTAACCAACAATGACGTTTATGAAACAATTTATTAATCTTCCGCATCAAAAAGACTAATAACAATACAAATGGTATTATTTGTTAAGCTATTACCTTTATCGTTGACACCTTATTACTTTGCTTATTCACAAAAGCCGTAACGATTTCTTAATTCAATTTCAAGTTGTTTTTTAATATTTTTATAGAAAAAATATGATAAGAGTATTTTGCAGGGCAATTCATTCATTCTTTTTTATTTTTATTTCAGTAGTTGGTAATTCTCAAATTGACCATACTAAATTTGAATATATTTCTAAGGCCTTTAAAGAAGCTGATGAAACGAAATTAATGACAAGAAAATTCCCAAGATTAGAATTGAACAAATTAGATGGCTCAAGTATATCTATTCCTGATCTTATCAGCAATTCCAAATACACTGTATTGGTTTTTTGCGTTCTCTCTAAAGGCGCTAAACCTGAGGCTATATTGAATTATTACAACAAATTATTTGGCGAGCTTGATAAAACCGATAAACTTACAAGGACTCTGGTATTACTTTTTGATTCTAAAGAACAGAAAAATGAAATAGAAGTGATAAGAGCATCACTAATTAAATGGAGTAACATTGACTATATTTTGCAGGACGAAATAGTTAACATTCAAAAGAACAAGAATCAGTACTATGAAGCTAAGGTAAGTAAAGACTTAATTAAGATATACCGGGATTCTGAATCTGGAATTAATGGCTTTTCCTTTTATATAATTGATAATACCTCAAATGTTTGCTATGATGGCGACTGGGTGTTAACTAATACTTTTTTGAAAATAGCTAACAAACACATTTATGATACAGTTTATTTATCGAATAAAAATACTATTGGATTAAGTGGCAAAAATGTATCATTAAGCGGACTACTAAATGAAAATGAAATTTCCTTGTTTTTATTTTCGGGTACAAATATGGAACAAAATAACCAGCTACACGGTGAAGAATATAAACAGGGTAATGGTGGTTTTTTTAATGAAAATCTGTTTAAAATTGTTGAATTAAAAAGAATTTTGCAGAAGTATAAAATTGGGTTATATGCTTTTGACCGGGGATTTTATTCTTCGACTGCTTTTAATACAATAAAGACCCGTTATATCAAACTATGTGATCATTACCTGCTTAGTCCTGATTCTGTTTTAAACAATATTTATTTAGATAAAATGGGTAATATTGGTTGGCAAGCAGTGGGTATTTCACCGATTCGAACCAATTGGACAGGACTCGTACCCGTTACTGGCGATGGCACTTATGAGTGGGCGGGCTATCTCGATATTGAAAAATTGCCTCATAAATACAATCCTACTGAGGGGTATCTCATCACAGCCAACAACAACTTGACACCCAACGATTTTGCCTATCGCAACGCCATTGGTTGGAATTGGGCATCACCATTTAGAGCGCACCGAATTGAAGAAGTTTTGTCAAGTGGTCATCGGCAAACCTTGACGGATTTTATGTTGCTTCAAAATGATTATCAATCATTGCCAGCGCGTCAATTAGTACCGCTGTTAAAAGAATTAACGGCTAAAAATGATGTTGAAAAAGCCAGACAATGGCTTTTAAATTGGGATTTTAATTTGAGTAAAGAATCCATTGCGGCAGCTATTTATGTTGAATGGGAAAATACTTTGGAACAAAACCTGATTCAACTTTTAGTGCCT
>JANMGS010000345.1:0-8459 GCA_031374745.1 Ferruginibacter sp.
TTTGGTGCGCATACTCACTTTTATCAAAATTTCTTTGAGAAACAGCGGCATCTTCTTCTCTCAATTCTATTGTATGAAGTATGCCCCCGTTTTGCAAACCTACAGCCAAACACAAAGCACTGAAGCCGGTAAATGTCCCTATTTCCAGTACTTTGAGCGGTTTAAGCATATGGCTAATCATTTGCAAAAACTTTCCTTGTACCGAGCCACTTAGCATATGTGCATGCGGGTGTGTAGCACAGGTTTCAGATAATATTTGTTGTAACAATACTTCGTGGGGCGACGAAAACTGCTCTATATATTTCTCTGCAAGTGGATTAATTATTTCCATTTTTATGCGACTTGTTTATCTGATTTTTTTGAAATAATTAACAAGCCAATAAAAGTAATAAATCCATTAAGCAAAAGCAATTCTGATCCAATTTTAAATCCTGGAAACAGACTTTCTTGGTATTTATCTACAAAAAAACATATCAATGGTGCAGCTACACAAATAAAGGGTACGAAATTATCCTGCACACTTCGTTTGGTTAAAATGCCGAAAGTAAATAATCCCAATAGGGGTCCATAAGTGTACGCAGCTACTTTTAAAATAACACCAATCATACTTGGGTTATCAATTTTGTAAAATACCAATACAAACAATAAAAATACAAAAGCAACCAAAAGGTGTACCCTTTGCCTCATTTTCTTTTGGGCAGCTTCTGATAAATCTGTTCTTCTTTTCATACCAATTATATCTATACAAATAGAAGAGGTAAGGGCAGTAATTGCACCATCGGCACTTGGGAATAATGCAGAAATAAGTGCAATAATGAAAATAACCGATACAATTGGAGGCATATGATGTAAAGCAATTTCTGGAAATAATTTATCTCCAGTAACAGTAACTCCTTGCTGCGCCCCATACAAATGCAATAAGCCTCCTAAGAAAAGAAACAATAATAAAACAGAGAGTAATATGAAAGAAAGTGTTACGATATTTTTTTGCGAATCGCCCAATAGTTTTACTGAAATGGTTTTCTGCATCATTTCCTGATCCATTCCTGTCATGGTAATGGTGATGAAAGCACCTGCCAAAATTTGCTTACCAAAAAACAATTTACTCTGCGGATCGCTAAAGAAAATTTTAGAATAACCTTTTTCGCCCATAGCGCTAAATGCCGAGCCTATATTTAAGTTCATTGCATGTAAAATGTAAGCTACACAAACCACCAACCCAGCAAGCATAAAAGTTGTTTGCAAAGTATCTGTAAATACGATTGTTTTTACACCTCCTTCATAGGTATAAATTAAAATCATAATTAAAATAATAAGGGTTGTTACCCAAAAAGGTACACCCAAATCAGCTAGAATGGCGTCTTGCAAAATCTTTACAACTAAATATAATCTTGCCGTAGCCCCAAGTGTACGAGAAAGTATAAAAAAGGAAGCCCCCGTTTTATAAGATTTTATACCCAACCTACCGCTTAAATAATTATAAATGGAAGTTAGGTTTAGTCTATAATACAATGGCAACAGTACATATGCCACTACAAAATATCCGATTACATATCCCAAAGCAATTTGAAAATAGGCAAACGATTCTTTGCCTACACCACCAGGTACACTTACAAAAGTTACACCAGACAAAGATGTTCCGATCATTCCAAAAGCAACCAACATCCAATTAGAATTTTTGTTACCTATAAAAAAAGAATCGTTGTTGCTATTCTTACTCGTGTACCAAGCCACAACAAGCAGAAGAATAAAATAGCCAATAACAAAAGAGAGTAAGAGGAATGGCGACATAGCTGTTTTTTTTAGATTAGTTTAAAGATGACTGTATTTTGATTAAGCTATAATATTAGTTTGATGCATCATAATACAAATTAATATTGTCATGCTATAATAACAATCAAGGTTAAAGCAGTTAAGATAAGATAAAATTATAAAATAAAAATACAACACTAAATAAAAAAAAATTCTTGCTTATGTAATCAAGGTATTTCAAGCATCACATTAAAAATGCAATTTGTATTTAGTCACTGAAATAACTTTTATGAGAAAACTATTTTTTATAGCCTCGCTTGCTTGCAGCTTAGTTAGCAAAGCCCAAAGTCCACAACTTACCGTTAATGATACAGACTCCGCTCTAGTGAAAATGAGTAAATTATTAATACATGTAAAAATTGTAGGCAATATTGCATACACAACTGCCGAAATGCATTTTTTTAATACTGGGAACAAACAAATGGAAGCCACTTTATTGTTTCCATTACCTGAAGGCGTATCCGTATCTAGATATGCGATAGATATAAATGGTAAAATAAGAGAAGCTGTACCAGTAAACAAAAGCAAGGGCAAGCAAGTGTTTGAAGCCGTAGAACATCGCAGGGTTGACCCCGGTTTGTTGGAAAAAGTAGAAGGCAATAATTTTAAAACCCGCATTTATCCGCTCATGCCAAAGGGGGAAAGAATTGTAATAATTGGTTACGAACAAGAGTTGTCCTTTTTTGATAAAAACAATTTATCCTACCAGTTTTTAAGCAATTATCCAAAAGCTATAGAAAAGTTTGAAGTAACTATTTCTGTATTGGGTACTACCGCTACCCCAGTATTTACAAATGAAAGCAATACGAACGATGCCATAAGTTGGACAGCAACGAACCAAGCCGTATTTTCCAAAGCAAATTACCAACCCGCTGAAAAATGGATAATCAAAATTCCGATAAAAGAAAATGTACCTAGTGTAGTAGTACAACAAGTAGATAACCAATATTATTTTTATGCCAATACTGTTATTGAAAATAAAAAAATACAAAAGAAAACGCCTTCTACCATTGGCTTGATATGGGACAATTCGTTGAGTTGTAAAACCAAAGATGTAAAAAAAGAACTCGCTTTACTGGAAGCTTATTTTCGTAAAATAAAAAATACCACCGTTACACTGTATTTATTGAGTTACAGCTTTAGTAAAGATGAAAATTTTGTAATTTCTAATGGCGATTGGACAGCACTTAAAACAAGGCTAGAAAATACAATTTTTGATGGGGGCACAAGATATTCGCAAATAAATTTTAATGCGCATGATGAATATTTATTTTTTACCGACGGACTTTCGTCTTTGAGTAGTAACAGCTTGCCCGTTTCAAAAAAGCCAGTTTATACCATTAGTTCGTCGGTATCCTCCGACTATGCATTTCTTAATTTTTTCTCGCAGCAATCAGGCGCCAATTTTATTAACCTAAACCAATTAGACAGTGCACAAGCATTGGACAAATTGCTTAACCAAAGCCTGCGTTTTTTGGGCATAAAAGAAAATAACTTGGTTGCAGAAATGTACCCGATGAAAGGCACACCAGTGTCTGGAAATTTCAGTGTGTCTGGTATTTCATTGAAAAGTACCAACGAAATTGTTTTGTTATTTGGTTATGGCGAAAATGCCATTCTAGAAAAAAAAATATTTGTAGATGCAGAAAGACAAAGTACCAATGAAGTGAATATTGAAAAATTGTGGGCACAGAAAAAAATAGCCAATTTGGAATTGCAATACGCACTGAATGCTGGGGAAATAGAAGCAATGGGGAAACAATATGGTATTGTAACACAAAATACCTCTCTTATTGTTTTAGAAAATATAAGCGATTATATAGCGTACGAAATTGTACCACCATCAGAACTTCGTGAAGAATATGATAGAATTTTAAAAGAGCAACGGAAAAATCTGTTGGCCGAGCAAAAAAACAATTGGAGCAATGTAGATGACTATTTTACTGATTTATTTGCATGGTGGAAAAAAGATATTCAATATGCAGCGCCAAAGCTTTTACCATTAACTAGTAAAAAGAAAGGGCGTATAAACAGAAGTGTTGAAAGTAATGTAGTAATTGCTAATAATACCTACCAATTAAATTTTAACGCTCCAGTAGTTACACAAGATAAAAATTTAGACGAAGTAGTTGTTACAACACAAGGGACGGTAAGGCAAAGTACGAGTTATGGCTATTCAACTACTAATTATGATTCAATATCAACAAATGTAGGAACAGCTTTACAAGGAAAAGTTGCTGGGGTACAAATTTCTGGAAATGCAGGCGCTTCTGCTAACGTAATTGTAAGAGGAAATGGAAGTATTGCTTCTTCAAACAAACCACTAGTGATTGTGGACGGTAAAGAATTTACTGGTGACATAAGCCAAATTAAACAAGATGATATTGTATCTACAAATGTTTTAAAAGATGCATCTGCAACAACTTTGTATGGTACCAGAGCAGCCAATGGTGCAATAATTATCACAACTAAAAATGCAGCATTAGCTGATTCTCCTGCTGTTGTTGTAAAAACTACCACTTGGAACCCCGATAGGATTTATTTGAAAGCCATAAAAGCGGCAAAGGCTGAAAAGAAATACGCAGTTTACTTAGAGCTTAGGGAAACACAAATAAACAATCCCAATTTTTATTACGATGTAGCCAATTATTTTTACGATAATGGCAACAGAGAAAAAGCATTGTTGGTACTAAGCAATATTGCAGATTTGGGTTTAGAAAACCACCAATTGTACAAGACCCTTACCTACACCTTACGCCAGTGGCAAGCCTACGAAGATGCACTCTTTACTGCCAAGCAAATTGTAAAATGGCGTGAGCATGAGCCCCAAAGCCACAGGGACTTGGCTTTGACGCTGGAAAACAATAAACAATACCAAGCAGCTTTTGATGAACTATTAAAGGGATTGGAAGTGAATTATTTTGGTAATATGGGCGGGCAATACGAAGGCGTAGAAGATATTATTTTGATGGACATGAATAGAATAAAAATGGAACATCCTACTATAAAAACGGGAAAACTAGGTAAGAAATTTTTAAAGAAAATGCCAGTAGACGTAAGAATTATTTTAAATTGGAATCAGATGGATGTAGATATAGATTTGCATATAATTGAACCCAATAATGAAGAGTGTTATTATGGCCACACAAGTTCTGAAGCAGGGGCCAGATTTTCAAAAGATTTTACACAAGGTTATGGCCCCGAGCAATACTTGATACGCAATGCCATCAAAGGAAAATATTTAATAAAAACAAATTATTTTGGCGAAAGTACCCTTACTGAAAATGGCCCTGCCACAGTTATGGTAGAAATTTACACCACAAAAAATGGCGTTACAAGTAAAAAAATAAAAACGTTGCAATTGGGTAAAATAAAAGAAAACCAAGTACTGGCCGTAGTAAACATCGATTAGATTTTACAAACCAATTACTAAAAAGCCAATGTAAAAATATTAATAGATCAATCTTAGCATTTTTTTTATATTTTTATTGCATGGGTATAAAATCAATAGCCGTTTTTTGCGGTAGTAAATCTGGCAATAATCCAATATTTGAAACACATACAAGAGAATTAGGAGAAATACTTGCTAATAAAAATATCAGCATTATTTATGGCGCCGGCAACAGGGGATTAATGGGTGCAGTAGCAAATGCCAGTTTAAAAAACGGGGGACAAGTAATGGGGGTAATACCTACCCTTTTGAGAGACCAAGAACATATGCATATAGAATTGACAGAAACGCACGTGGTAGCGGATATGCATACCCGAAAAAAAATGATTTTCGAAAAAAGCGATGCGGCCATCATACTTCCAGGAGGGTATGGTACTTTGGATGAACTTTTTGAAATGCTTACATGGAACCAATTAAAAATACACAACAAAAAAATATTCTTTCTAAATTCAGATGGATTCTATGATCACCTTATAGCACATATTTCTAAAATGCACGACGAAGATTTTTTATACACACATCCCCTTGAGCAAATCAATGTGTTGAAAGAGCCATCAGAAATCAGGCCCTATCTTTAATAATCGCTGCTTCTTCTATTATTTCTGCTTCTTCTACCATCTCTATTCCTGCCATTACCACGACCTTGTTTACCCTGAAATAATGGTATGTTTATACTTGTACGAAAAATGGCATCTGGCCTATTGAGTGCATCTGTGTAAGGAGAGTTAATATTTTTTGCTACATCAAATAAAACTGAGATAGAAAAAAACACATCTCCTACACCCTCTCTACCATTGGCTATACCACCACCTACTAAAAAACTTTGCACCGAATATTTTGTAATTACATCTGGAAATCCACCACCATAAATTTCCTTAAATTTTACAAAATTGTATTCGTATTGCGCTTGAGCATATAAAAATTTAACAGGATATAGCCTTACAAAAGCGCCTGGGCCAATGATAGATTGGCGTACTTTATAAGTAGAAAACTGATCTCTTTGAGAAATGTAATTATAATTAAGCGAAGCAGCTACATCTACATACCTATTGATGCTGTATCCAAAAAATGGCCCAAGCCCCAATGAGAATGTGCCTTGCCCAAAAAAAGTATTTACACTCCCGCCAGCAAATAAATTTTCTTTCTTAAAAAAAGATTTGTTTTCTGTTTCATCTTCTTCATCTTGTGCATAAGAGTTGTAAACGAACAAACCTGTACAAAGCGCCAGCATCCAAATTTTCTTCATCATCAAAATTTTTATTTACTATCAAATATTTTTCCAGTGTTCAATATATTATTGGGGTCAAATACTTTTTTAATACCCCGCATAATGTTCAACGTTATTTCATCGAACACAATTGGAATATATTCCTTTTGTATCAACCCTATACCATGCTCTCCACTAATGGTACCGCCCAATGATTTTATCAAAGTAAACAACGCTTTTAGCGCCGGTATTATTTTTTCATTATTTAGGCTATACACACAGCCCTCTTTTTTTATACGCACATGCAAATTACCATCTCCTGCATGCCCATAGGACACTACTTCAAAATCATACTCGATGCTTAATGCTTTTATTCCTTTTATCAAAGTTGGCAATGTAGCTCTTGGTACCACCGTATCTTCTTCTACTGTATAGCCATCTATCTTTACTGCTTCGGCTACTCTGCGCCTAAGCTTCCATAATTCGGCTTTTTGTTGTGCATCATCTGCAAAATAAATTTCGCCACAATCATATTCGGCCAACACTTCTGCTATGGCTTCTATTTCTTTCATCAATACCTCTGTATCATTTCCATCTACCTCTATAATGATATGTGCTGCTACATCATCCCCAATGGCTATGGAACTACTATCTACAAACTTACTTACTATTTTTAATGCATTGGCTTCCATCAATTCCAAAGCACTGGGTGTAAACCCTGCTCTAAATATCGCACTTACTGCTGCACCTGCTTTTTCCAAGTCATTGAAAGGTACAAGCATCAATAAATCGTTCTTGGGATGTGGAATTAATTTCAACACAATTTTTGTAACCAATCCCAATGTTCCTTCGCTACCTACCATAAGTTGCGTAAGATTATAACCAGTGGAGTTTTTTAAAACATTTGCTCCCGTCCAAATAATTTCACCCGTGGGCAAAACTACTTGCAAATTGAGTACATAATCTTTTACAACGCCATATTTTACTGCTTTGGGACCACCACTGTTTTCGGCAATATTGCCACCAATAAAACAACTACCATAGCTGCTTGGATCTGGTGGGTAAAACAATCCTTTTTCTTTTACAGCGTTTTGTAGCACTTGTGTTATTACACCTGGCTCGGTGGTTACTTGCAAGTTGGCTTCATCTATTTCCAATATGCTGTTCATTCTTTGAAAAGAAATAACCACGCCTCCTACATGCGGGAGCGCACCTCCGCTAAGGCCTGTACCTGCACCACGAGGCGTAACTGGAATTTTATGCGCATTGCATATTCTCATTATCGCACTTATCTCCTCTGCAGTACGTGGTTTTATAACTATATCTGGCAAAAAGTAAAGGTTCTCTGTTTCGTCTTTTGCGCAAATATCCAACGTCTCTTCATCGGTGAAAACATATTTTTCGCCCACAATATTTTTAAAGGCTTCAAAATGTTCGAGGAAAACTGATTTACTTTCTACAACAATACTCATTAAATTATTTTTCTGTAAAGTTCGGGAAAATGGAGGATTTTTTTGAGATGGATTTTTGTGCTTTCAAATTATACCTATTTAATTGAATTTTTATATGCCATTTATAGCAGCATTAACATCTGCATAATAAATGTTGAAAAAGATAGAACAACTGGCGGTTCCCTACAAAAATGTACTTTACACCTTCACTTGTACGGAACAGTCCCACCATATAGCCTATCGTGTGGACACATCTTTTATGTAAAAAAAGAACACGGATGACACGGATTTAACGGATTTTTATGGATAGGAAATATAGATTTGATTTTTTGCTTCCTCCTTCGGCGGACACAGTCGCAAAAAGTCCTTTTAAATCCATCCAACCAGCCTACCGGCAGCTACCGTTTGGACACAAAAGTAGTATTTTTAGATATGGAATTATTAAGTCACAGTGCCAATTACAAAGGTTTATTTTCGGATAAACGATTAGAAAAAAGAGCAAGTCTAATATCACAGTCTTTGCTTCAAAGTAAATCAT
>JANMGS010000348.1:0-3414 GCA_031374745.1 Ferruginibacter sp.
GGTAGCCCTGTCGCATGCCATCAAAATATTCCATGCTACTGCAAGCCGTAACAATGCTTTTACATCGCTATCGTGCGGTTGTGCTTCCATGGGGTCCCAAAAAAAGATGAGCATATCTATTTTCCCTTCGGCTATCATGGCGCCTATTTGCTGGTCGCCGCCAAGTGGCCCACTCATCATTTTTTTTACGGGCCTATCTAGTTCTGCTTCTAATAATTTGCCGGTAGTGCCCGTAGCTATCAGTTCGTGTTTGCTTAAATAAGTTCTGTTAAAAACCGCCCATTCAATTAAGTCAGCTTTTTTATTGTCGTGTGCCACAAGGGCTATTGTTTTTCTGGTTGGGATTGTTCTTATTTCTTTCATGAAGTTACTTTAAGAATAAGTAATTTAATTTTTACATGATTCGCAATACAAAGTTTTTATTTCGTTGTTTTCTAGTAATTGCATACTGGCGCCGCCTTTATCATTGGGCAAAAAGAAATCGCAAAACCTTTTTTTATTTATTGTAATGGCATTTAAAGTCGCTTTTTCAAATTCATCTGTATTAAAATTACCAGTAATAAAGAACAATAAATTTACATAATAAAAAATCAAATCCTCGCTCACATCTAGTTTGTCTATTCTCGGTAAAATTATTTCCATAGACCAATCTTTATGGGCATAATTTGCATAATACTTAGCAATAGAATATATGTCTTCATCATTTAAATCTAAGTTCTTGTAGATTGTACGAATTACATTAAGTGCCTTATCTTTTCCAGCATAATCCAGTTTTTGCATCCTTTCATCGCATGTAAGAATCTGATAGTTTATCAACATTCTTTTTACAAGATTATTATTGATTCCTTGTTTGTTGAGCTCATTAATTTCTTTTAAAAGTAGTTTTCTTGTTGTTGTATCATTTCCATATTGCCACATAAAAAACCGTAGGGCACAGATATTATAATTGATGCGCCCATTTTCCGGATCTAGTTTTTTTAATGCCAAAAAATTATCCAACGCCTCATATTCGTTGGTGGCTCGCAAAAGAAATTTGTATACTTCCTTATCATTGAGCAAAGAAGAAAACTCTTTTGATTTTGGCACTTCAATTTGATTGATGTATGCAAGTGGAATTTTATTGTCTATGATTCTTTCTACCAATTCTTTTTGTATTTCTTTTGCACCTACAATATTTTTATTGGATACAGCACTATTAAAATCTGATATCACTGCATTGTTTGTAATGCTTGAGGCCTTGGATTTCGATTCTAAATAAATTGTTACAATGGCCTTCCTATGCTTTGCTAATAATGGTTCGATTGATTTTAATAAGGTTACATCTGTTAGTTTTTGTTTAATATCTTGTTTGGTATAATCTTTTAAATCATTGTTTTCTGATTGCTCAATATCCCGATAAAATTCCAACCAATTTTCAGCACTCAATATTTTTATCCGATTCAATGTAGGTTCATATTTTCTCAGTACTTTAATAATGGTATCTGCCCTTCTTTTCATAAGCTCATTGTTGGTTTTCAATGGCCCCTCTATAGATGAGTATACCCTGATATCTGTTTTTCTAATATTGTATTTTGTTAACTCCAATGAGTCGTAAATAGCTTTTAAATAAACACTGCTGAAGCTAGCACTTCCTTTTTCAAATGGAATATCTAGTTGTATTTTTTTTGAGTAAGTAAAAAAGTCTTTGCTCAATTTGCTATCATCGTTGGAATTACTATTTAACAAAGAATCTGTAAAAAGCCCCATTGGTAAAAGCTGCCAAACAGATCTATCTATATTCATAAAATTTGTATAATAACAAACATAATTACCATTTAAAATAACAAGGTTGCCTTCTACTTGTTTATTAGCTAATTTGGCAGGCAATTTTCCCACTTTCACAAATACACTTGTTGCATTAATATCTTCCATAGTTTCAATCATCTCTTCCCTGTATACAGGTGGCAACAACGAACCCCTTGGTAATCCAGCGTCATTTTCATTGGTATTATTGCAAGCATACCTTTCTTTTGCCACCAAGTCTACAGAAATCCCATACGATTTATTTTTGAAAATCTTATCAAACCATTTTCTATCGCTCATAGAGAAGTATACCTCCCCATCGGAATTTATATGTAAGCCAAATTGCACTTCTTTGGGCATGTTATTTATTACTTGTAAACATGCTTCGCAGTATTTATTCTCCCTGCCATCTACCAATTTGTAGGGCATTTGCGCAAATAATTTATTTGAAAATAAAAAGAAAAAGGATAGTAGTAGGCAGAAATGCAGGTTGTTTTTCATTGGTAAAAGTTAGAGCGTAATATCAAGTACGAACTTAGTCATTTATTATGTCATTATCATTTTACCGCTTTTTAAGTAATAAATGTGTAGTGGTTTTTGACAAATTTATCTTTCACTCACCAAAATTTTTTATCGTATGAAGGAAAATAAAGTCCATTCACGGAAGATCTGTTTTAAAATGGCGCCATTGATCCGATAAATGGAGTAAGAACGCTCAGTCTGAATTTATTGACAAAAGTCAACAAAATTTAATGCTGCATCGCCTACTTTTAGGTACGAATTGTGGTTTAAAAAATTCACATTCGTTGCTAAGTCTTAATATTACTGTATTTGCCAGAGCCGTGTGAATATTTTTTGATAAAAACAAGTTGCCTTGATACCAATATGCATAGCCAAAATTTTACTCCATGAATGAACAAATAACGGTTTACAATAAACTGCTATCAAACTTAACCGATACTTTAAGAATCTTTGGTGCTTTTGTAATTATTGCAGAAACGCTTTATTTGCTATACCGAAGTAAACATTCTTTTTTGCGAGAAACATTTGTAAACCTAACTTCCGGCATTATAGCTGTTGTTACCCAAATGTTTGTAAAGGCTTATATCATTTTCGACCTACACCTCAATGTGTACAATAATTTCAGCTTTTTCAACATGGGTGTTCACTGGTACACTTTTGTCATTGGTTTTTTCATGTTTACTTTTATCCAATATGCGGCGCATTATTACAACCATAAAGTAAGAATATTTTGGTGCTTGCACGAAGTACATCATTCTGCTACTCACATGAATGCTACAACGGGCCTTCGCACATCTGTTTTTGATATTGTATCGCTCGATATTTTTTATCTGCTCATGCCACTAATGGGCGTACACCCCATCGTTTATTTGTTGCTGTATACATTGAGCAAATTTTGGGGTACCATCATACATGTAAATGAAAAAGTATTAAATAAAATTCCCCTTTTGGAAAAAATCCTAACCACACCCTCCAACCATCACTTGCACCATGCAAGAAACTCCCAGTATATTGATAAGAATTTCGGAGAAGTAGTGCCATGGTACGATATGGTTTTTAAAACCTATGTGCAAGAAAAAGAAACACCGCTTTATGGTACATCAATTGTGC
>JANMGS010000349.1:0-5593 GCA_031374745.1 Ferruginibacter sp.
CGTGCAGCGATTCTATTTTTTGATAAATTACTTGTACCGGAATCGTTACATCATCTGGTGTGATAAGTTGTGCTATTTTGTTTGAAATTTCTTTTAGTTCAAATGGTTTGTAAACCTGCCTTACCAAATTTTCGGTATGCAGCTTGTTGTTTGCTTCTAGTAACTTGCATTTTTCTAAAATTTCATCCAACAAGTACGCCTGCCCTCTCTCTTTGAGTAAAGCTACAGCCGCTTTAAATGCAATAAAATCCCCCATTTTACTCATATCTATCCCATAACAATCAGGATATCTTATTTGTGGAGCGGAGGATACCACAATTATCTTTTTTGGTTTAAGCCTGTTAAGCATGCGAATGATACTTTCTTTTAGTGTAGTACCACGTACAATGCTATCATCTATTACCACCAAGGTATCTTCATTTTTTCTTACAGTTCCGTAGGTAATATCATATACATGTTGCACCATTTCGTTCCTGCTGCTGTCTTCGGTAATAAACGTACGCAGTTTTACATCCTTAATGGCAATTTTCTCTATGCGCACTTTTCTGTTTATCATTTCAGAAAGCTTTGCTTCATCAAAATCTTTGTTCCAGCTAAGGATACGTTCTTTTTTTATTTCGTTTAAATAATCCTCTGCTCCTTTTATTAAACCATAAAAAGCAGTTTCGGCAGTATTGGGTATAAAGGAGAAAATGGTATTCTTTAAATCGTAGTTTACAATTTTTAGAATTATAGGACTTAAATTATAGCCAAGTGCAATACGTTCCCTGTAGATCTTTTCATCGCTGCCCCTACTAAAATAAATACGCTCAAAACTGCAAGCTTTTCTTTCTTGTGCTGGTACAATTTCTTCAATGCTATAACTTCCATCTGCTTTTGCAATTAAAGCCATACCAGGCATCAATTCTTGCACTTCGTTTTCTTCTAAGTTAAATGCAGTACGAATAGCAGCACGTTCACTGGCTGCAACAATTATTTCATCATTTATATAATAATAAGAAGGCCGAATGCCATGGGCATCTCTTATAGCAAAAGCATCGCCATTGCCAGTTATACCTGCCACATGAAAACCTCCGTCAAATAGTGGCACAGCCTTTCTAAGCATGCTTACAATATCTGGTTTGCCGGGGTTTTCTTCATCTGCCAGTACCAAAAAATGGTACATTACCTCCATCATAGCTGCAAGGTCGCTTTGCTTTTCAAAATCGCCTGGCTTGATATTTATCAGTTTAAATAATTCTTCGGTATTTACCAAGTTGAAATTACCAGCTAGGGTAAGGTTGCGAGATGGTATGGTATGTTTTTTAATAAAGGGGTGGCAAAATTGTACATCATTTTTGCCTTGCGTACCGTATCTGAGATGCCCCAATAAGACTTCTCCCAAAATAGGTATATGGCCTTTCATTAGACCTGGATGATGCTTTATATCTGGTTGGTATTTTTCAATCTCTGCTATTTCTTTTCCAATTTGCTGAAATAAATCTGCAATAGGCTGTTGAGCACAGCTTCGAATGCGGTAAAGAAATGGGTAGCCTGGCTCTGTGTTAAGTTTTACTGCCGCAATTCCTGCACCATCTTGGCCTCTATTGTGCTGCTTTTCCATGAGTAAATACAGCTTATTAAGACCATATAATACAGATTGGTGTTGCTGTTGGTAATAGCTAAAGGGCTTTCTAAGTCGAATGAAAGCTAGGCCGCATTCATGTTTTATTGCATCGCTCATTACAGAAATCTGTTGTGATTGTGAATTAAGGCGCAAAATTAGCTTATTAGTTTGCAGCAAACAAAAATCCCTCCATAATAGAGGGATTTTTAAAATTATACCATGAATAAAACTATAAACCGCTTATTGCAATACCTATCTGCAACAACTTTGTATCTGGGGTTACGCCGTCTTTAAAAATATTGGTAACGCTATAGGCGCCAAATAAAGAGTAAATACCATAACCAACCCTACCTGTTAATGAAATACGGGTAGCATTAAAATAAGATTTGGAATTTTCTTTTTCAGTAATCTTATTGATTGTACTTCCAGCAGAATTTTGTAAGGTTTTTCCCTTTGTATGTGCATTTAATAAAGTACCCACTTTTACACCAATTGCTCCTTTCATAGACTTATTAGGATTTTCGGGATGGGCAATAAATCTAAACTCTACGGGTATTTCTAAGTAAGCAGTAGCTAGCTTATATTTTTTATAACTATTTCCAGTGTCTTTGCGTATAAAAGGAAGCTTAGATTTAGTAGAAGTAATACCTACATCCATTTTTTTAAAATACATATTGCTGGTACCTATTCCTAGACCAATACCGGCACTAAATTTTGGGTTGTTTTTAAATTGCTTGTCGTACATAATGTAAACATTGGCACTTCTATTAAATCCCTTAATGTAATTGCTTACACTATCTGCAGTACCGCTCCAATAATTAGAAGCAAGTTGAATCATAAAATGATCTGCAGCACGATCGGTTATTGTTTTTCCTTTTTTGGTAGTTGTTTGCGAAAGTGCTGTAAGAGATATTGAAGCAGCAAAAAGAATCATTGATAATTTTCTCATATTAATTTCTTAGGTCGCAAAAATACTTGCACCGGGGGTTAACGAAAGGTTAAACATTATAAAAAAACAGTCCCGATGCATATCGGAACTGTTTTGTGTGGGCCCACCTGGGCTCGAACCAGGGACCACCTGATTATGAGTCAGGTGCTCTAACCAACTGAGCTATAGGCCCTTTCTTTCAATAAATTATTTTTGAAAACAATCTATTTTTAAAGAAGGATTGCAAAAGTAAGCAAATTCGGATATTTGCAAAAATATAAATAGATAAAAATGGCATTTTTAAAAAATATCATCTTCGATTTGGGGGCAGTACTTATAAATATTGATTATAAAAGAACTGAAAAGGCATTTGTTAAACTCGGTTTTAAAGATTTTGAAGACATGTATTCACAATTCACAGCCGATGCCGTTTTTGAAAAACTGGAAACAGGCAAAATAAGTAATGAAGATTTTTATAATGCACTTATTACTTTAAGCCCGAATAAAATTACAAAAGAACAAATAAAAGATGCATGGAATGAAATAATACTGGATTGGCGGGTAGAGAGTTTGGATTTTTTAGAAACCATTAATACCAAATACAGCATTTTTCTATTGAGCAATACCAACGCTATCCACTATGAACATTTTAATAGCAGCCTTAAAAAGGAAACCAATAGAAAAGAAATTGATAGCCTATTTGTAAAAGCCTATTATTCGAACGAAGTACATTTAAGAAAGCCAAATGCAGAAATTTTTGAATTTGTAGCGAAGGATGCCAATATAAATATTAGAGAAACACTCTTTATTGATGATTCGATAAATAATATAGAAACAGCAAAATCCTTGGGATTTAAAACGCATTTACTTTTGGAGGGAGAACGAATAGAAGACCTAAACTATGATCTTTTTTAAAACTATCTGGATTTTTGTTGCAGATATTTTGCTCTAATAATTTTTTCGACAGGCTCATCCATGAGTTTGCTTTCTATCCAAGAAATAACATCAAGGTAAACAAAAGCCCTGGTTTCGAAACGGTTTTGTTCTTGTGCTTTTAATTTTTGCAACAATTCTTTTAAAGCGGATTTAATATTTTGTGGTGCTATATGAAAAGAGTTTCTGAGGAAGTTAAAAATTTCTTCTTCTACCACGCTCATATTGTCCATTTTAGCCATAAAGCGGTAAACAGATTTAATTAAATATTCTATCAGATTATAATTACCTAGTTCGTAGTGTGCAATCAATTGAAGTAAACGGCTATAACATTGAAGGTCTGTTCTAAGATCCATTTTCCAGTTAATTATTTTATTTAAGTAGTCAATAGCTGTGCTACTATCTCCACTGCCAAAATACAAAGAGGCAATTTTGTAATAAAAGATAAGTACACGATGTTTATCTAAATACAATTCAAATTCATTTAATTGTTTTACCAAAGTAGGAATCATTTTAAGGCCTTCGGTAAAAGTACCTTCGGTGAAATGCAAATTTATTTTTGATGTATACAGGTAAATAAAAGTTTGAATTTTATGATTTTCATTGTTTAGTACCAATTCTTGTTCACTGAATTCTTCAAATTTATTTATAGCTTGTTTAAGTTTTTTTGCATTATGTAAATCAAAATGAGCCCCCATTAAATTGTGCATACCCTTTATATAATGTATGGTCTCTATAGCAATCATAGCTGGCTCTTCCGAAAAAATATCGACCCATTTTTGTGCATAACGATAATACATTAAAAAATCTTGGCAGATAAATGCCCGCCAACAGTAGCTTTGATACAAATATAATTTTTCGTAAAAGGAATTGGCTGTCGTAAAATTTTCTGGTAGCCCAGCACTGAATATTTTTTTTATGGTGGCTTCTTCTATTTCTGATCGTGCGTGTCCGTTTTTTATGTACCAACCATATAATTTTAAAGCCAAATTAGAAAGATCGTTTATACTGCTTATTTTTTTTGCAGCATTGTTGGATTCCTCGGTAATTTCTTCCACCCTATTTTCTATGCTTCTTGTCAAATACAATGCTTCTATTTTTTTTTCGAAAAAAAGCACTTGTATTAAATAAGTAATTTGATTATTGGCAATAGCCAAACGTTTTGTTTTGTCTAATATGTTTAAACTTTGCAAATACAACCCTTTGTTATACAAAATTCTTGCATGGTCCATTTGCTCGTGCAGTTGTAAATCTATATTGTCTACATCCTTTATCAAACGAAGACTATCTAAAATTTGTTTGTATAAATTGGCGCTGATGTTAGATAATTGAAGTTTGGTAATGGCTTCATTTTTTTTAAGTAACTGTGTTTCGTTGTAATCATCCATCTTGTCCAGCGCATCAAAAAGCTTTACGGTTTTAAGGTTATCCGTTTCAGTATTTCTATTTGCAAAAAGCTTAAAATTTCGCTTTTCTGATTTTTTCAGGGATTTGATTAATAGAAATAAAGCGTTATTTGAGCGATTAGGCATTGTATATATATGTGGCCAAAACCCTTTGTGGGCTTGTTTTTTAGTGTTTATTAACCTCTTTTACCATTGTAAAAATAGCCCATTATTGAATGGGTTTTAACAATCTATCATCTTACCTTAGAAAAAATGGGGTTAAAGCTACGTCAGTTTCCATCATAATTGAGAAATATTAAAACAATGAACAGCAACAAAATTTTAATTTTTGATACAACGTTAAGGGATGGAGAACAGGTGCCCGGTTGTAAATTAAACACAAAAGAAAAAGTGGCATTGGCACTCGAGTTGGAAAATTTGGGTGTAGATATAATAGAAGCAGGATTTCCAATATCGTCTGCTGGTGATTTTGAAAGCGTAGAAGCTATTGCTAAAATTTTAAAAAATACGGTGGTATGCGGACTGAGCAGAGCTGTGGAAAAAGATATAGAAACGGCTGCGGCAGCACTAAAATATGCCAAGCGACCTAGGATACATACCGGTATTGGCACATCTGACTACCATATTAAATCTAAATTTAACGCTACGCAAGATGAGATTTTGGCCCGGGCAATACAATGTGTAAAATGGGCAAGAAATTTTACGGATGATGTGGAGTTT
>JANMGS010000364.1:0-2636 GCA_031374745.1 Ferruginibacter sp.
AGATTTTTTATACAAAATGAAAGAACAAAATTTGAATAATTGATTGCAAAAAGATATTTGCATTTTTTATACATACTTCAACAAATTATTTAAGACACTTGCTTATTTCTGTAACTTTTATTACTCAATGAAGGGGCTATGTTCTTTGTATTTAATTAAACCCAATTAAACAAAGAATAAATTTTTAAATATTAGTAAAAATAACATTACTATAAATGGCAGCATTAATATGCTAAAATTTGAATATTTCATTTGCCATGGGAAATGTACCTTTATTATTTACGCATTTTGTTTCTTATGTAAAAAAGCCAACAATCCCAATACGGGGCCAATGGCCAAAAAGGTATAGAGATATTGTGGCGAAACAATTTGGGTCAGATAGTTGATGATTTTTATGCTCAAAATAGTAATCAAAAAACCAATCGAATTAACGATGGTAAGGGCAGCACCCCGGTAAGTTTGGGGAGCATTGTGCGCAATCAATGTAGAAAATAAAGGAGAATCTGTTATTACAAACATTCCCCATATTATTAAAAAAGTTACAAATAAAGGAGTTGAATTTATATTGTAAAAAAAGGGTGAAACCAAACAACACATGCCAGAAAACAATAAAGCAATGGTTGCTATTTTTTTTCTCCAAATTTTGCTGCCAAAAACCCACTAATAACACAAGCGATGCTTCCCATTCCAATGACTATAAATGAAAACAAAGAAATATTAATGTAACTGTGTTGTGAATATATTTTATGCGTTGTAAGCATGGCTGGTACAAACATCCAAAAAGTAAAAAGCTCCCACATATGCCCCCAATAACCAAAAGCACTTGCCCGAAAGGGAGCACTTTTAAATACAATTAAAAAGTTTGTCAGCTTAAATTTTTGTGGCGATTTTATGATAACATTTTTTGGTATAAAAAGGTAAATAAGGACTCCAGCAACGAAAGCCAACAAAGAAGTGGTATAAAAAACAAACTCATACGGCAAGGAGCCGATAGCTACTTTAATAAAATGTGGCAAAGCAGTACCAAGCACCAAAGCACCAACCAAAAAACCCAGCGAAATACCCAAACCATTTGGACTATTTTCTGAGGCAATCTTCATTCCTATCGGGTAAATTCCTGCAAGCAATACACCTGTTAGAAATCGAATGAGCAAAACTTCTGTTATTGAAATGGCCTGTACACACATACCAAGATTAATAATGGCTGCTAAAAGGGAACATACAAAAAAAAGTTTGCGTGCCGAAAATTTATCCGCAATATTAAACACGGCAAAAATGAGCGTGCCAGCAATAAAACCCGCCTGTATTGAAATCGTTAATATTTGAACAAAATCGTTCTCAATATTCATATGAACCATAAGATCTGCAATAACAGCATTGCCAGCAAACCACAGGGAGGTGCCAAAAAACTGTGCGATAACAATGAGGAAGATGATGAGCGATTTTCTATTCAAAATTATTTTATACTTTACGAATCAATGCACAAAGGCAATATGCAATTAAAAATTTTTACTAATATAAGTTTAAATTACAAAAGGAAGCTAAAAAGAAACATTGGTACACACAATAAAAAAGTCATTCATACACATCATTTGAAAAAGGATTCATTGCTGGATAATAATGACCCTATTTGAACAGTGTTGCAAATTTGTTAGTTTTACCACTTAGTAAAGTTTGAAGTAAACAGTAATTGAATATCACATGGATAAAATAAATTGGGGCATCATTGGATGTGGAGATGTAACTGAAATAAAGAGCGGGCCCGCTTTTAACAAAGTGCCAAACTCCGCACTAGTTGCCGTAATGCGTCGCAATGCCGCCAAAGCTGCTGACTATGCAAAACGCCACCATGTACCACACTGGTACGATAATGCCCAGGCATTAATAAACGACCCTTTGGTAAATGCCATTTACATTGCTACCCCACCCGACTCGCATGAAGCGTATGCATTGGCCGCAATAAATGCGGGAAAGCCCGTGTACATAGAAAAACCAATGACGCTAAATTATTTATCTGCACTAAATATAGCTACAACTGCTAAAGAACAAGAGGTAAAATTGGTTGTGGCGCACTATCGCAGGGCACAGCCATTATTTAAAAAAATAAAAGCGTTGCTTAATGAAAATGCAATTGGTAATGTACGGCTCGTTCGTTTAGCATTTTCCAAGCCAGCACTTACGGCCACTGAATTAGCCAATACTCAAAATGCATGGCGGGTAAATCAACGCATTTCTGGAGGTGGCCTCTTTCATGATCTTGCACCACACCAATTGGATTTAATGTATTATTTTTTTGGGCCAATCGGAAAAATGAATGGCATCGCATTGAACCAATCTGGTGATTATATAGCCGATGATTTGGTTGTAGGAAACATACAATTTAAAAATGGTATCGTTTTTAGTGGTAGTTGGTGTTTTAGTGCTGCTACTTCTATAGACAATTGCACCATAATAGGCAGCAACGGGTCTCTACATTTTAATATATTTGGAGGTACCAGCATAACGCTTACCACAAAGGAAAGGGTGGAAACATTTACATTTGAACCATTGCTACATGTGCAACAGCCAATGATTGAAAAAACAGTGGACTATTTTTTAGGAAAAGCTGATAATCCTTGCAGCGGTTTTGATGGAGC
>JANMGS010000378.1:0-3066 GCA_031374745.1 Ferruginibacter sp.
TAAGAATTTATTTCAAAGGCCTCCCCAAACCCCTCCTTCGGAGGGGTTTCCGTACTCTGAAATATTTTGATAGTCTGATTTTCTAAATCAACTATTAATTCTGTTTCATTGCTTTGTTCGAATATTATTTGCAAAAAATCATCACTTACAATTACCGGTAGTAATCCATTGTTCAGTGCATTGTTTTTAAAAATATCTGCAAAAAAACTAGATACCACTACTTTAAAACCTGCATCCACAATTGCCCATGCTGCATGCTCTCTTGATGACCCACAACCAAAGTTTTTACCTGCTACCAATATTTCGCCTTTGTATTGTGGCTGGTTTAAAACAAAATCGGGTTTAGGATTATTTTCATCATCGTTTATATATCGCCAATCTCTAAATAAATTTTTACCAAATCCATCTCTGGTAGTTCCCTTTAAAAAACGAGCAGGGATAATTTGGTCTGTGTCTACGTTTTCTATTTTTAGCGGAACAAAAGGCCCCCTGACAATACCACAGCCCCCCCACCCCCCGAAGGGGGGATTTTGCGCTTTAATACTTTGTTGATTTGTTATAATTTCCATGCTATTGGTTCTAAATATTTTAAAAGTTCATTTTTATTTAAGAGCTGCTAAAGGCCCTCCTTCGGTCCCGATATTTATCGGGATGGGGAGGCTTCTCACATCTGTCACATAACCTGTAATAGCTGCCGCTGCTGCACTTAGCGGACTGGCCAACAGTGTTCTTGCGCCTGCTCCTTGTCTTCCCTCAAAATTCCTATTGCTGGTACTTATGCAATATTTACCCGCTGGTATTTTATCTTCATTCATACCCAAGCATGCACTGCAGCCTGGTTGGCGCAATTGAAATCCAGCTTCAATAAATATTTTATCTATGCCTTCTTCAATGGCTTGTTGCTCTACTTGCTTGCTGCCTGGTACAATCCAAACTTCCACATCTGCAGATTTTGTTTTGCCTTTTACAAAATTGGCAACCAACCGTAAATCTTCAATGCGGCTATTGGTACAACTTCCAATAAAAACATAGTCTATTTTTTGCCCTACAATTTTTTTCCCTTCTTGCAACCCCATGTATGCAAGCGATTTTATAAATCCTGCTTTGTCATATTCCGCAATGGACTCAACTGCCGGTATGGTTGCATCAATTGCAATGCCCATTCCAGGATTGGTACCATATGTAATCATCGGGGAAATATTTGCTGCTTCAATATTAATTTCTTTGTCAAATATTGCATCATCATCGCTGTACAACGTTTTCCATTTTGCCAAAGCAATATCCCAATCGCCATTTGCCGGTGCAAATTGCCTTCCCTTTACATAATTAAATGTTGTTTCATCGGGCGCTATCAATCCGCAGCGTCCACCCATTTCTATGCTCATATTGCAAATGGTCATTCGTGCTTCCATACTTAAATTACGTATGGTGGAGCCTGCAAATTCTACCGCATAACCTGTAGCACCACTAGCAGATATTTTTGATAGGATATAAAGTACAATATCTTTAGAAGTAACGCCATTTTGCAAATTCCCCTCTACATTTATGCGCATGGTTTTGGGTCTGCTTTGCATTACACATTGCGTTGCAAAAACCATTTCTACTTCGCTTGTACCTATACCAAATGCTATACTCCCAAATGCGCCATGGGTAGATGTGTGGCTGTCACCACAAACGATTGTCATGCCAGGTTGTGTTATGCCAAGCTCTGGACCAATCACATGTACGATGCCTTGGTATTTGTGTCCGAGACCGTATAATTCTATCTGATGATTTTTACAATTCTCTATTAAGGTATCCACTTGTATTCTGCCCAATTCATCTTTTATAGGAAGATGCTGATTAATAGTAGGAACATTATGATCGGCAGTGGCCACAATTTGTTTTGGTTTAAAAACGGGCACGCCCCTGTTTTCAATTCCTTTAAAAGCTTGTGGGCTCGTTACTTCGTGTATCAAATGTTTATCGATATACAATACGGTAATTCCCCCGTCAATTACTTTCACGGTGTGTTTATCCCAAATTTTATCGAATAATGTTTTTGCCATTTTTATAAATTCTATTTTCTATGTGAACCTATGTGCCTATGATTCTATCCACGCAGTTGCGGGACAAGTTGTGTCTAGATTTTACCACATAGGCACAGTAGAAACATAGTGCCACATAGGTTTAATTAGTAACCGCTACACTATTATTATACACAGTCGCCAATTCCTTCAAATCACTATCTACCACTTCCTTTTTTACATCTGCTACCTTTTCAAATTCTTGATACAACGCATCAATATCATCTCTATCAAAAACAAACCCTAAATTTTGAAATCTATACGCCAGTGCACTTCTACCGCTTCTTGCCGTTAAAATAATTTTAGAACCATCTGCGCCTACTTCATCAGGGTTTATAATTTCGTATGTCTGTGCATTTTTTAAAAAACCATCTTGGTGAATTCCAGAAGAATGAGAAAATGCGTTGCTACCTACAATTGCTTTATTTGGCTGAACAGGCATACGCATGGTATCGCTCACTTGCCTACTCATAGGGTTGAGTTTTCTTGCATTTATTTCTGTATAAAAATTTAATTCTCTGTGTTGTTTTATTACCATCACTACTTCTTCCAATGAAGTGTTGCCTGCTCTTTCTCCCAATCCATTGATTGTACATTCGATTTGCCTAGCACCACTTATTACACCAGCTATACTGTTTGCAGTAGCCAACCCTAAGTCGTTATGACAATGGCAGCTTATAACAGCTTTATCAATATTAGGAACATTGTTTACCAAGTAGGCAATTTTACTGCCATATTCATGTGGCAAACAATAGCCTGTTGTATCTGGAATATTTACGGTAGTTGCTCCTGCATTAATAACGGCTTCAATTACCCTTGCTAGGTATTCATTTTCGGTTCTTCCTGCATCTTCTGCATAAAACTCCACATCATCCGTAAAATTTCTTGCCCATTTTACACATTGTATTGCCCGGGCCAAAATCTCATCTTGCGTAGCGTTAAATTTAGATTTAATATGGTAGTCAGATGTGCCAATACCGGTATGTATCCTAGGTCGCTT
>JANMGS010000389.1:0-8092 GCA_031374745.1 Ferruginibacter sp.
ATAAGAACAATGAAAAAAATCGGTTTAGTATTGTCGGGTGGAGGAGCTAGAGGCTTTGCACACTTGGGGGTTTTAAAATTATTAGAGGAATTAAATCTACAACCTTACTCCATTGCAGGAGCAAGCGCCGGCGCCATTGTGGGTGCATTGTATGCAGCAGGCATACCTGCAGATGAAATTCACTCCCGCATGAAAAAGAATTCTTATTTCGGATGGAGCAATATCGCTTGGCGAAAAAAAGGCTTTTTTACAATGGATGCTTTGCATAATTTATTAAAAAGCAATATTGATAAAAATGATTTTAATTTTTTGCAAACAAGATTATATATAGCCGCTACAGATCTAGCAAAAGGTAAATCGGTTATCTTTTCTAAAGGCAATTTGTTTGAAACCGTTATAGCTTCGGCATCTATACCAATCGTTTTTGAACCTGTAAGGCTGGATGAAATGCTATTGGTTGATGGGGGTGTAACAAATAATTTTCCCCTAGAGCCACTGACAAAGCATTGCAATATCATTATTGGTTCACATGTAAACAAATTAGATGACAATATTGGCAATAGTGTAGAATTAAAGAATGCTGGTATGATAGATAGGTGTTTTCATTTGGCTATATCTAACTCAGTTTATTCCAAAGTAAATGAATGCGATGTGTTTATTGACTCTCCTTTGCAGCGCTACTCCATGTTTGATGTAAAACAGGCAGATAAGATTTTTAAGATTGGGTATGATACTGCAAAGGAATTTACAGAAAAATTGAGTGGGCTGCTAGCATGATATTTTACCCACTATTAAGTATTTTACCTAAATATTTATTTTCTCTCAAAATCCGGTGTGTATTAAAATAAGCACCATGGTGTATTGTTTTATCATATTGAAAGCTGGATGGCTTTTGCCGGTTTACATGCAAGTAACCAAAATCAACATTCATATCCTTCGTTTGATTTTTTTTCATCTAAAAATCAATTGGTTCTATGCAAAAGTCAATATCAACAACTCTGCAGCTACAATTCTCAGAATCATGGTGAGTGGATATACCGTTGCATAAGTAGCAGATGGAATATCATTGCCTGCCATTTTTAATGCAAAGGCAAGTGCGGGTGGGTCGGTAGAAGCACCTGCCAATAAACCACAGATTTCGAAATATGTTTTTCGAAAATATTTATGTGCAATAAAGCCTACTATTAGCAAAGGCAACATGGTAATAGCCGCACCCATTAATATCCAATACCAGCCACTACCATTTACAAAAGCTTGTGCCAAATTGCCACCGCTGTGTAGCCCTACACTGGCTAAGAATAAAGTAATGCCCAGTTCTCTTATCATTAAATTAGCACTGTTGGTGGTATAAGTGTTCAAGTAAACAACCCCTCCAAAACGACTTAGGAAAAGTGCAACAATTAGTGGGCCACCGGCCATACCTATTTTTACCGCAACGGGCATGTTGGGGAAATGTATCGGAATACTTCCTACAATTATCCCAAGTACAATGCCCATAAAAATGGGGGCAAGATCTGGTACCTCTAAGCGCTTCAAAGAATTGCCAATAACATTTTCTATTTTGTTTACACCTGCTTCGGATCCTACTATTTTTAAAGTGTCTCCCAGTTGTAAATGTAAGTTACCATGTGGTACCACTTCTATACCTGCTCTGCTTAGCCTGGTCAAGGTAAAATCATGTTGATGCATTTCGGGAATATCGCCAAGCCTATTGTGTGTAACATCTTTATTGGTTACTACAATATATTTAGATATCAATCCGCCTTTGATTTCTGTTTTTAAGTTTATATTACTTTCAGATCCTATAAGCAGCTTTACATGCGGCAGCGTTTGTTTTGGTACAACCAACAATAGTACATCATCTTCATGAAAAATAACATCTGGTGTAGGTGTTATTATTTCGCCTTTGTGGTACATTCTAGAAATAACAATTGGGTCTTTTAATAATTCAAATACGGTGCGCAGCGGCTGCCCTACCAATTGTTTGTTATCTAAATTTAAATGGATAGATACTAGGCGGTTAGATCTGAAAATATTTAGTTTTCGGTGAAGCTCTCTTTCGGTTACCAAATTGGTTTTAAAGAGTTTTTTGAGAATGAGTAGCGAAAAGATAATGCCAAATACGCCAAATGGATATGCCAATGCATAAGCGAGTGTAATCATTGAATTATCTGCATTGGCAACATTTAATTCTTTTACGGCAGACTGTGCAGCCGCAAGTCCCGGAGTATTGGTTACAGCTCCACTCATTAAACCGGTCATTTCAGTAATACCATTGCACGAAATAAATTTAAAAATTAGGGTGATAATAACACCTATTACTACAACAGCGCAAGCTAGTAAATTATTGCTTAGCGCATTTTTTTTCAATGATGCAAAAAAACCAGGTCCTACTTGCAAGCCAATAGAATATACAAAAAGTATCAATCCAAAATCTCGTAAAAAGTCTTCTGTTTCTTTGTTTACAACAATGCCTAAGTAAGAAACGAGTAAACCAATAAATAAAACCCAAGTTACACCCAGTGAAATGCCGAAGATTTTTAATTTGCCAAGCCATATACCAACAGCTATTACCAAACCATAAATGAGAATTGCATGTGCTACTGTTTGTTCGGTGAAAAGCTTTGTTATCCAATCCATCGTGAAAATATTGATAAAAAATAAAGGGTGTTATTAATAGTTTGCAATTTAGTACGCAAACTAAACTTCTAAACGCTCTAAACTTGCAAGTTGTAGCGCAACAAAACTCTACTAATTACTAAACTATTAATATCCTTTTATAAAACCCTTTTTAGTTTAATGTTGCTCAGATTGTAGACCAAAGTTTTCGGGAGAGCGCCATAGAGCAGATAATAATAGTTCTTTCATAAAAATAAATTCTTTTGGAAGCTTATCATAAAAACGAGCAAATAGTTCTTCGTGAGACAGTAATTCTTTTTTCCAAAGTTCTCTATTGACACTCATTATTTTTTCAAAATCAGCTTTTGTAAAATTTTCTAAGCCCGTCCAATCTAAATCCTCGTATCTTGGCATCCAACCTATTGGACTTTCAATTGAAGACGAATGACCGTTTATTCTTTCTACAATCCATTTAAGTACCCTGGTATTTTCGCCAAAGCCGGGCCATAGGAATTTACCATTTTCGTCTTTTCTAAACCAGTTTACGCCAAAAATACGCGGCGCATTTGGTAGTGTTCTACCAAATTGCAACCAATGGTTTACATAATCTCCCACATGGTATCCCATAAACGGCAACATGGCAAATGGATCATGTCGTACTTTACCTACTTCGCCAAAAGCTGCAGCAGTTGTTTCGCTACCCATGGTAGTAGCCAAGTAAACCCCAAAATTCCAATTAAAGGATTGGTAAACCAATGGCACGGTTGTGCTTCTTCTTCCTCCAAAAATAAACCCTCCAATGGGAACCCCTTTTGGATTATCCCATTGATCATCTATTGCAGGGTTTTGTTGTGCAGGTGCTGTAAATCTTGAGTTAGGATGTGCCGCAGGCTTTCCACTAGTTGGATCAAAAGGAACCCCGTGCCAATCTGTTAAACCCTCCGGTACCTCTTCGGTCATGCCTTCCCACCATACATCTTTATCGGCTGTTATGGCCACATTGGTAAAAATAGTATTGGCACGTATCGATTCCATTGCATTAGGATTCGTATGGTAGTTTGTACCAGGTGCTACGCCAAAATAGCCCGATTCTGGATTTATTGCATAAAGTCCTCCATCATCGCCACGGTGTATCCAAGCAATGTCATCGCCTACTGTTGTTATTTTCCAACCATCTAAATCCTTAGGTGGAATAAGCATGGCAAAATTGGTTTTGCCACAGGCACTCGGAAATGCTGATGCTACATATGTTTTTTTGCCATTAGGATCCTTTATACCCATAATTAGCATATGTTCGGCCAACCAGCCTTCTTCACGTCCCATTTCGGAAGCGATACGCAACGCAAAGCATTTTTTGCCCATCAATGCATTACCGCCGTAGCCACTTCCGTACGAAATAATAAGCCTGTCATCTGGAAAATGGGAAATATATTTTACAGTGGGGTTACATGGCCAGCTTACATCTTTAGCACCATTGGCCAGCGGAGCACCAATAGTGTGAAGGCATTTTACATATTTTCTTGGGTCTATGAATGGCAAAACTTTTTCTCCCATTCGGGTCATTATTTTCATATTTACCACTACGTATTCCGAGTCGGTAATTTGTACGCCATACCTAGATAGTGGGGAACCAAGCGGTCCCATACAAAACGGAATTACATAAAGCGTACGCCCTTTCATAGATCCATATAGCAAATCATTTAAAGTAGATTTCATTTTATCTGGATCCATCCAATTATTTGTGGGGCCAGCATTTTCTTTTAGGCGACTACAAATAAAAGTTTTGTCTTCTACTCTAGCTACATCACTAGGGTCGCTAAAGCATGCATAGCTATTGGGTCGTTTTACGGGGTTTAATTCTATGAAAGTGCCTTTTTTTACAAGCATTTGGCACATGTTATTGTATTCTTCTTGCGAGCCATCGCACCAATGAATGGCACTTGCATCGCACTGCGCCGCTACATGATTTACCCAATTATTTATATCGCTGGTAGTAGCACTCGGCGAAATAGAAGAATAGTTATTTGGAATAGACATAAAGTGTATTTTATTAACTGATGTATTTTATTTTTTGCCATGTAAAAATATTCAAGAATCAATCAATGGGAGTGACCATTGTTATACCATGTTATGATTTTAATTAGCTGTAATAATTATAAGTACATTTATTGAATACAAATTGCAATGGCTTATGAAGAAAAGACTGAGGAAACTAATGACAAAGAATAATTACTAAGAAAACCAGCCGTATAAGCAAACCTTATTTTGATAAAAGGCAAAACCGCACTTTATGATATGTACTTTGCTTCGCTTGCTGTTTGTAGCTAGTTTTATGAGGCATTACCTGCCTAATAGTATGCTTGCTTGCAACTGTTTTACAATCATTCTTATCGATGATGTTAATCATTACTTACTTAAAATGGTAGTACTAATTTTGGTACTTACATACTTTACTATGAAAGGTAAAACAGATAAGCAATTTCTTTTTGAAGTAGCCCTGCAGTGGCAGGATAATAACACTGGAATACTTTCTGCTACAGACGCATCGGGAACAATAGATATAGCAACCGCACCCGAGTTTGGCGGTGTAGAAAAATCATGGTCGCCTGAGCATCTTTTTCTAAGTGCCATAAATGGTTGTTATATGACAACATATTTGGCCTATGCTAAAAAGCTTCAGTTCGCCATCTCCAATTTTCAATGCAACGCAATAGGGCAGATTGAAATTGTGGAGGGAAAGTACAAGTTCACCATTATTAATATATACCCCAAAATTTTTATTGCCAATGAATCGTTGAGAGAAAAAGCAAATACGGCTTTACAAAAAACGCAAAAGAATTGCCTTGTTTTCAATTCAATTAATGCGGCTATTTTTTTTCATTCGAGCATTCTTTTAAAAAAAGAGAAAAGTTCCATTGCCGAATAATTTGCATAAATATAAACATGCAAATAAGCTATACAAATGAAATGATTTATTATACAACAAACAATTGAAGCAATTGTATACTTGTACAGGTAGGTAATGTAGTTTCAGTTGGTAGTGCAACAACCGATAAATAGGGGACATACAATCGAACTGCCATGCTTTTTTAAGTAAGCATTTTGCTCTTGCAACAATTTTGAGGAGCAATTTATAAAAAAGATTAAGTAGAATTATTTTACTTAATTCAAAGCTTCCAAAATTTCATCCATATTTATTGCGTTATGGCTTTCGTCGTAAATACATACACCATTTTTAATAACCAACACTTGGGGAGATGCGTGGGTAACATCAAAGTCATTTGCAATTTTTGCAGATATATTCCTGTAGGATATCAAATCCAGGAAATTAAAATCTATTCCTACGGGTTGCTCAGCCCTTTCTAGCCTATTTTTAGCCATCGAACTTATAGAGCATCTCGTACTGTGTTTAAAAATGACTTGTGGTTGTACTGCAGATTTTATTTTAATTTCTTCCAATGCAACCTCGTCCTTAAATTCTTTCCAATTCATTTACTTGTTTATTTTATAATTCCTTCAGTACCCTTGCATCCAGTTTTTCGGCTCGCACCACAACTGCTGATGAGTGCTGTAAACGTAAGTAAAATGATGGCAGCTAAAAGCATTTTTTTCATGATATAATAAATTTGATTGTACAAATATAAATTAAACTATTGCTTTAACGACATATTGATGAAATTATTACCATTCGTTTAAGATTTTTCAATAACGTATCTTGCACATCTAATTTTACTATTAACCTTATAATCAAAAAATATGTTGCAGCTTACTCGACCAATTGCTTTTATTGACCTAGAAACCACGGGTGTAAATTTATCAAAAGACAGAATTGTTGAACTAGCAATTGTAAAAATAATGCCAGATGGTTCCAGAGTAGCCAAACGCAAGCTTATCAATCCGCAAATGCCAATACCACAAGCCTCTAGTGATATACATGGCATTACAGATGAAATGGTAAAAGATGCACCCACTTTTAAGGATGTATCCAACGAAGTAAAACAGTTTCTAGAAAATTGTGACTTAGGAGGTTATAACAGTAACCGCTTTGATATTCCTATATTAATGGAGGAGTTTTTAAGGGCAGAGATGGATGTTGACCTTAGTACACGAAGAATGGTAGATGTGCAGCATATATTTTATACCATGCAACCAAGAACTTTGTCTGCAGCTTACGAGTTTTTTTGTAACAAAGAATTGGAAGATGCTCATAGTGCAGAAGTAGATATTAACGCTACAATTGAGGTTTTTGAGGCACAATTGGCTAAATATGAAAAACTAGGGACAACAATTGATAGCATATTGGGCTGCATTGGGGAAGAAAAAATTGTGGATTATGCCCGTAGATTTAGTTTTAATGAAAAAGGAGAAGAGGTTTTTAACTTTGGCAAATTTAAATCAATGCCAGTTGCGGAGGTTTTTAAAAAAGAACCTCAATATTATGATTGGATGATGAAAGGCGATTTTCCAATGCATACAAAAAAGAAAGTGACCGAACTATTTAACCGAACATTGCTTAAAAAGTGACATTTTAAAAAAATTAACTTAGCAGTTATTTTTATTATTTTATTTTTGTAATAAACACCTATAACCACATTGGATAAAATTGTAATCATACCTACTTACAACGAGCGAGAAAATATTGAGGCAATCATAGATAAGGTCTTAAACTTACCTGACAGATTTGATGTACTCATTATTGACGATGGTTCGCCAGATGGTACTGCTGCCATCGTAAAGTCATTGTTTAGTAAATTTCCCAGTCAATTATTTTTAGAAGAGCGAAAAGGTAAACTTGGTCTGGGAACAGCCTACATCCATGGATTTAAATGGGCGCTCACACGAGGGTATGAATACATTTTTGAAATGGATGCAGATTTTTCTCATGATCCAACTGATCTTATAAGACTACATGAAGCATGCACAAATGGAGCTGATATTGCAGTTGGTTCTCGATATGTAAAGGGTGGGGCGGTAGAAAATTGGCCAACCAATCGCATAGCTTTATCGAAGGGCGCTTCTTTATACACCCGACTTATTACATTTATGCCGGTAAAAGATCCTACCGCTGGTTTTGTTTGCTATAAAGCAATTGTTTTGCAAACCATAAATCTTGATAATATCAGTTTTGTGGGCTATGCCTTTCAAATAGAAATGAAATTTGCCACTTGGAAACTTGGCTTTAGAATAAAAGAAGTTCCTATTACTTTTAGAGATAGAAAATTGGGAGCAAGTAAAATGAATAAGGGTATTATAAAAGAAGGTATTTTTGGTGTCTTGCAACTTAAATGGCATAGCATTTATAAGAATTACCGCAGGAGGTTAGGAAAAAAAGAAGTTGTGCAACCAAATGTTATTCCCCAACATGATATTGCATCTGAAACCACTTAATATTTACGCAGCCATCTTTACAATGAAAAATGCAGTGAAAACTATTTGAATGCAGGATGAAACTGGTGCAAAGTGGTTCTCAAAA
>JANMGS010000396.1:0-1883 GCA_031374745.1 Ferruginibacter sp.
AAAAATTATTGAAATATAAATAGAAATAAAAATTACATAACATAAAAAAGCAATAAGTTAAATGCTACTTCAAAGAATAACTTTTTTGAAAAGCTAGTACGCAATAGCAAAAAAGGACTACAACTATTTTACTTGTTGCCCATTTACTCCGCCATTACAAAAATTACCAAGCGTTATTTCATTTACGGTACAGTATCAACATTTACAAAATTATTTAACGGAGCAGGAGATGAATTTTTGGGAGCAGGATATAAAGTAGAATCTATTTGAATTTAGGAAGAATAAAGCTTTGTTATTTGCCTGAATTTCCAACATAGATTTTGGAGTGTCAGTAGAAGGATTTTTACTCATTTAAACTTGTGAACGGAGATAGAAACTGAAAGCAATAAATGATGGTACTAACACAAAATGAAATAGGGTATTTTGGTTTGTATTTCACAAATTAAGCTAGATATAACAGCATTTTTACTTAGCTATTTCTCATAGACAAACCCTTATCTTTTATTTTAAATGTGGGCAAGAATTCTTACAATGACATAGTCAGCAAATTGTTGTATTTAACCTAAAAAATACTTTGATTTTTCTAATGCCGTTCTTCTAAAAGGAAAAGCATTCGTAAAAAAAGCATAAAAAAACCTGTTACTATATTTACACAATAACAGGTTTCAAAAATAAAATTAATGTAAGTATCAATTTACCCAATCTGCAATAAACACATTGGTATCTCTAGTGCCTTTGTTGTTTCTGTTGCTACTAAAAACCACTTTTTTCCCATCTTTACTAAACATGGGGAAAGCATCAAAACCCTTATCCCTGCTTATTTTTTGAATATTTTTTCCATCAAGATCTGCCATATACATATTAAAAGGAAAGCCACGCTTGTATTCATGATTGCTACAAAAAATAAAATGCTTACCATCTGGTGTGAAATTTGGAGCCCAATTGGCTTGCTCTAAAAATGTGACTTGATGTGCATCGCTACCATCAGCATTTGCTATCCACACTTCCATGTGCGTAGGTGCTACGAGGTTTTCTGCATATAGCTCTTTGTATTCTTTTATTTCGGCTTCGGTTTTTGGTCTGCTAGCTCTCCAAATTATTTTTTTACCATCTGGACTAAACCATGCACCACCATCATAGCCCAATGTATTTGTAATACGTTTTACATTTTTCCCTTTTAAATCCATGGTATATAAATCCAAATCTCCATCTCTAGTAGAAGTAAAAACCATTCTATCTCCCTTGGGCGAAATGGTGGCTTCTGCATCGTAGCCTTTGGAATTGGTGAGCTGCTTAATAATTTTACCATTCAAATCGGCTTGAAAAATATCCATCGTAACATCAATTGGCCAAATATATCTATTGCCATATTTGGTTCTATCTGGCTTTGGCGGACAATCCTTGCTATCCAAATGCGTAGAGCCATACAAAACACTTTTCCCATCTGGAAAAAAGTATGCGCAAGTTGTTTTACCAGTGCCCGTGCTTATTAGTTTGGGTTCAAATTTTTCATCTGCTCGTGTTGGAACTTTGCCCATCCAAATCTGGTCGCACATAATGCCGTTTTTTGTATCCGTTTTTTGAAATATCAAATACTTACCATCTTTGCTTAAATAGGCTTCCGCATTGTCTCCGCCAAAAGTTAGCTGGCGCACATTGGCAAAATGTGTTTCTCCAGGAAAGTGAATTGTATCAGAAAAGGGTTGAAAACTAGCCCCTTTACCGTAGCTGGTAAATGACATGGAGACAACAACAATACATACCGAAAAAGCTACAATAAAATACTTCATCCTTTAAAATTTTTGCAAAGTTAACCTTAGTTCTAAAATTGATTGTCAAAAAATTGTAAACTAACCACCCATATTTAATACTTTTGCGACCAA
>JANMGS010000414.1:0-8773 GCA_031374745.1 Ferruginibacter sp.
GTTAAACCCTTTCAAGGATTGCTGCATAACATGGCTTTGGTTGTTAAACCCTTTCAAGGTTTGCTGCATAACATGGCTTTGGTTGTTAAACCCTTTCAGGGTTAGTTGCATAACATGGCTTTGGTTGTTAAACCCTTTCAAGGTTTGCTGCATAACATGGCTTTGGTTGTTAAACGCTTTCAGGGTTAGCTGCATAACATGGCTTTGGTTGTTAAACGCTTTCAGGGTTAGCTGCATAACATGGCTTTGGTTGTTAAACCCTTTCAGGGTTAGCTGCGTAAAAATGTATTTGCAATTCGTACAACTTACCACGAAGTGGTAAAATTTGTATAACCATGGGTGCAGCCCATTGTACAGAATAGCATAATAAAACAACCCCGAATGGGGTTGAATATCCACTAGCGCAGGTATGTAAGGTTCCTATTTTTTTAGTAGTGGCGCATATGCAGCCCTGGTCGTGTTAGCGTATCTACCGCATTTTGCATTACAAGTTGTGCTGTGCTTTGAAACTACTATTTTATCAAACCACTTCATATTTTTTGTAAATTTATTTAAGCGTGTAAATATAAATTTACAGACAATAGCAAAAAGGACTTTGTAAATTTTGCATTTACGAATTGCTTGCCCTACTTATTCAATCAGGCAGGGATAGATTTATTATTATGAAACAAAAAGAATTTTTAACGGACCATTTTACAGCCGGACAGAAAGCTGACACACACGGCAGAGCCTCATTTCTTCGCTGGAGATAGGTCGGACCAAGCTTCGGCGACTCAAAGGTGGAGGCGATGTTGCTCAAGAGCGTGCAATGTGACCGAGGAAAGCAAGCAATTTTAAATATCCCCAAATTAATGTAGAATATCATTAAAATGTATTTCATTTGTAAAAAATACAAATATGAAAAAAATCCTTACCCTTGTAGCAATACTATATTGCTTTGCCGCTGACGCACAAATGTCCAAAGATTCGTTGATACAGATAATGTCAAAGGAGGCTTGTGAAGAATTAAATAATAAAGATTTGAGCAATATTGATGGTAAAAATTTTGAAGCGGAAATAGGTATGTTATTGTTGCCTACCATGATGAAACATGTAGATGAAATAGAAAGAATTTATGGAGGAGGTATGGAAGACCAAGAAGCGATGAAAAAAATGGGTACAGATTTAGGCATGAGGCTTACCATAAAATGCCCGAAATTTATGGAAATGACAATGAGTGCCTTAAAAGGCGGTAAAAATCCGATAGAGCCAAATTCAAATAAATCTGCTCCAAAAGTTGAGTTTGCAGAAGAATCAATGAGTGGTACTTTATTGGCAATAAATGCTGGTGATATAAGTACTTTAAGCGTTTCTCAAGCAAAAGGGAAAGTTACAAAACTGTATTGGTTAGAATATTTTGAAAATGCGGATGAACTAAAAGCCAACAACAAAAAATATTTGAATAAAAAGGTAAAAGTAAATTTTACAGAAAAATCGGTGTATGATTTTGTAAGAAAAAATTATAAAACTATAAAGGTAATAACGAGTATAGAACTTGAATAGATAATTTTAAATACATTAAAAGAAGGCTCAACTATGAATGATAGTAGAGCCTTTTTTATTTCAACATCTTATCATTGTACATGTCTATAGGTATAGTTATTTATACTGTAAATAAATAATGTAAAGTAGAAAAAATGAATATTGAAAGGATGAGCATGAAGAACCTCTTGGGCTTAATGAAACCCGCCATCCACAAGCTCAGGCTAACTTCTTTTATAATTGAATGGGCTAGATAAAATATACAATTGGTTTTTCATACTGGTAGCAAACGAACGCTCGAACGTTGAATTGTCTTAGGTCTTTTGTCTAATATCTAAAATCTTTTATCTACTATTCCACTATCATCAATCCACAGCCTCTTATATCACTATTTTCTAGCCTGCCTATTACTTCAAAATTACCATCTGCATAAAGTTTGCCCACATCGTCGGTAGCTATAAATGCACAGCTATAAAGATTTGCAAGGTCAATAATGTTTAGTGCGCCTATGGCATATGCATTGTTCATTTGCACAGTAGAAGAAATGTCAAATGGGTCATCTTCGCTACGCACGAGTACACGCATACTTGCAGCGCAACGGAAAATACCCGCCCCCTTTGAATAAGCCTGAGATAATAATTCTGTCATTCCATACTCCGAATGAATATTTGCCACCTCAAGTTGTTGGGTAAGTATTTTGTGTACTTCGCTTCGGGTAAGATCTGCCCGGTGCCCCTTCATGCCACCAGTTTCCATGACGGTAGTATATTGTAAATACATTGGATATCGTTCTGCAAAATCCAATAAGGCATATGTTACACCAATTAAGATTGTTGGTTGCTTGGCTGCTTCATTCTCCAACAAAATTGCTTTTAATTTCTCGTGGTCATATAAATAAAAACCACTGTTTTTATTGCCCGATTTTTTTATTAAGTCATCTACCATATAAACCAAAGAGGAGTGTTGCCTTTCTAAGTAGGAAGGAAGTAAACCTATGATACAAAGTTTTTTTTCATCGCCATAAAAATGCCTAAAACCATTTAAATAGCTTTCCTCATAGAGATTTTTCTCCTTTACGAAATGTTTGCTATTGATGGAGCCTGTAGTGCCAGAACTTTCAAACACTATTTCTTCCACAAAATTGGTTGATTTTATGGTTTTTGTTTTGAAAAACTGGATGGGTAAAAAAGGAATTTTTTCTATAGAAGAAACCTGCTGCGGTACTCTATGTATTATCTTACAATAATTTTGATAAGTTTCATTGTTTTCATATTGAAAATTAAACAGTTTTAAAGCTGTTTCTTCAAAATTACCGGCGTGCGTATTCAACACTTCTTTTCGTAAGATATGGTCTTGTTTTAAATCCATATAGGATTATACGACGTTTATTTTGTTAATAATCTAGCAAAGCTAATTTTTTAAATCGTTTTTACATTTACAATCATTAAATTTGGGTATAAAAAATGTTTATGCGTTACTTATTTTTAGCATTAGTCATCTGTATTGTTATTTATTCTTGTAAGAAAAGCGATGGAAATACCGCACCTGAGATTGCATTCGAAAAAATAACGGCCGCTGTTTTAACCACCAATACAACCGGAGTAGATGCGCCACCCATTTTAACCATAAAATTGAAGGACGAGGATGGAGACATTGGGTTTAAGGCGGGAAAAGATACATCCTATGTTTATATAAAAAACTTAAACGTTCCTCCTTTTATTGTAGATTCATTTGAGTTCCCTTCTAATCTCTCCGCAGTAGCAGGCAGAAAAATGGATGTAGAAGTAGATATTGATATTAGTAAAAAAATGAAACCATCTGGTGCTAGGGTAGATACTTTTTATTTTGAAGTATTTGTAAAAGATATAGCTAAAAATAAAAGTAACGTAATAAAAACCACTGATCCTATATTATTGATAAGACCTTAATGCGTTTTCTCCATTTTATCTTATCCCATTCTATTTTTATTGCGTGCTGTGCTGTGGGGCTTTGTTACGAAACGAATTTGTTGTTACATATTGGAACGGACAATAATCTATTAGCTTTTATATTCTTCTCTACGCTTTGCAGCTACAATTATTATTGGCTTTTGAGTAAATTTTATTTTGCAAAAAATCCAACCCTATCTTCTTTTATCAAGAAGAATTATTCATTTATTATAATGTTTGTTTTTGCTGCCTTGGGCACTTTGTATTTTTTATTTCTATTAAAAAGCTTACTCATATTTGTTGTTGTAGGCTTGTTGCTTACGTTGCTCTATTCAATGCCATTGTGGCCTTTTCGTTTTACAAAAGCATTACAAAAGATCGGTTTATTTAAAACAATTTTATTGGCGAGTACATGGGCTTATGTGACTACCATATTACCTTCTATTCATTTATTAAATACGCATTTGTTTGCCATATTGCTCTTACTTGCGCAGCATTTTTTCTTTATGTTGCTATTGTGTATTTTATTCGATTTAAGGGATATTTCTGTAGATAAAATGCATGGACTTCACAGCCTTGCAACCGATGTTGGCTATAAAAAAATGGACTTTATTTTGATTCTTGTTTTTGTTTGTTACTTATTTACTTCTTTGTTGTTTTGTTGGCATTATGCAGCTATTAATCAAGCGATTTCATTTATCATTACTGCAGCAATTTTTTTGTTATTGTACAGATTGTCTTTAAAAAAGCAGGGCTATGTTTTTTATTATTTTGTAGTAGATGGATTAATGTTGTTTTCTGCCCTAGGCACTTATGTCGCAAGTATATACTAGCTATTTTTATTGTATGCCATTTTTCTTGCCGAAAACTATCGTAAACTTTGGCATGCTTTTATTCGCTTTGAAGTATTGTTGACCAAAGATATAGCGATGAAGGGCTGGGGGATGGGAAGCAGTACCCCGCAAACCCATGGAAGCAAATAAGGCGAGGAACGAGCCGCAGTTTTGCGCACCATGGGTGAGGAGTACTGCGGACAGCCCCATACACTGCTGCTTATTGTATATGGCTGAAAGCCCCCAAAAAGCTTTGTGGCCAAATGAAAACAATCATAATTATTAGGTTTTAATAATTGATTATAAATTACCTTTGCCATCTCAAAAATTAAATGATGGCCAAAGCAGCAAAACCAAAGAGTATACTTAAAGAAAGTTCCTATACTTTTTTAGAAAAATATATAAACAATCCATCCCCTACGGGCTTTGAGAGTGGTGGTCAAAAACTTTGGATGGAATACCTCAATCCATATGTAGATCATTTTTTTACAGATGCTTATGGTACTGCAGTGGGGGTTATAAATCCAGATGCTCCTTTTAAAGTAGTAATAGAAGCTCATGCCGATGAAATAAGTTGGTTTGTAAACTATATATCTGCCGAAGGGTTAATTTATTTGAAACGCAATGGCGGTGTAGATCACCAAATAGCACCTAGCATGCGTGTGGCCATTCACGGTAAAAAAGGAAGAGTAAGGGCAGTGTTTGGATGGCCTGCCATACATACACGCATGAGCAACAACGACAACAAAGAACCTCAACCAAAAGTAGAAAGTCTTTTTTTGGATTGTGGTGCTCGTAACAAAAAAGAGGTAGAAGCATTGGGTATACATATAGGTGCTGTAGCGGTGTACGAAGAGTGCTACGAAGAACTAGCGCATGGGTATCTTATTGGGCGTGCATTTGACAATCGTGTGGGTGGTTTTATGATTGCAGAAGTGGCTCGTTTACTAAAAGAAAATAAAAAGAAATTGCCATTTGGTTTATACATAGTAAATGCTGTACAAGAAGAAATAGGGCTGCGTGGTGCCGAAATGATAGCTCGTAGAATAAAAGCGGATGTGGCTATTGTAACCGATGTTACACACGATAGCACTACACCTATGATTAATAAAATGATAGAAGGTGATTGTGCTTGCGGCAAAGGGCCATCGCTTTGTTATGGACCAGCGGTACACAACAAATTATTGGATTTTGTACAAGCAGCTGCAGATAAAAATAAGATCCCTTATCAACTAAGAGCTGTAAGTAGAAGTACCGGAACCGATACAGAATCTTTTGCATATGCAAACGACGGATGTCCATCTGTACTTATTTCTATACCATTGAGGTACATGCATACAACCGTAGAAATGTTGCACAAAGATGATATAGAAAATACGGTGAAACTAATGTACGAAACGCTGGTAACGCTTACACCAAAAACAAACCTTAGCTATTTTAAATAATATATAATGGATGAAAATGGAAAATATTTGAGGCTGTTTGGGACAATCTTTTTTACATTTATAGGTTTCATTGTAGCATTGTTATTGGTGATGCTTGGGTTAAGGCTACTCTTCGGAATTCTGGATTATATTCCTTGGTTTTCATTGATGTTCACTTTGTTTGTTATTTGTGTACCTGCCGTATTATTTATTACAGTATATCTCATTTATTTCAAACATACGAAAGGGCATCCGTCTGCGCCTGTGCGCATTTTTTCCAAAGTGCTATTTACCATTGCCATTGGTTTTTGGGTATTCTTTTGGATAAAAGATTTTATCATTTTTTTTAAGCATCATAGCAATGGTATAGATGCTTATCATATTTACAATCTTGCTTTTCTTTCTGCCAATGTAGGGCTTATCTTTTTTATTGGTATTGTACAAGCACTTACTACAAATAAAGAAGTAGATTGGATGGAGCGCAATAAGAATAGGGAAATAAAAGATTAGTTGTATTTTCTTATAGCTTCATTCTCATAAATAATTTTATTGTACTCATTTATTCCTTCTGCGGTAACTAAAAAAATTCAATTATAGAATATTGTATTTAAAATGATCAGCCCTGTTCTTTTGTAATATACGATACTAGATATTAGTTAGAACTAATCAGTAATTTTGGTCTTTAATATACAATATGCCGCAATATAAGTTTGATAATAAAGAAACCTCCCCACTAAAAAGCCTCATAATAACAAAAGCGAGTAAGCAGAAACTTACAAAAAATCAAGATGCTTTTAATAAACTTTCCTCTAGAATAGAAAGACTACAGAAAGAAATAGCGAAAAAGCAAATGCAATTTGATTTGGCTATAAAAATGTATGGAGAAAAATTGCATCCAACCAAAATGATTGTTTTAGAAAAGCGGAAGGAATTGGTAGTTTTATTGTGGGGGATTTACAAAGAAAAAAGGCTTGCAAGGTATGACCAACAAAACTTAAAGCAGATTGTAAGAGAGCATTTGCAGCGGGTATTTATGGAATTGACTGAACCGCCTACCAAAGAAATAAAGGATATATTTAATGAGCTAGAAGGGGCGCATTATGACAGCGTAATGGAACAAGAAAAAGAAGCTGCTAAGGAACAAATGATTGAGCAATTAACAAATTTAAAAATTGATATTAGCGAAATAGATAAAAATGATGAGGCTATATTGGCCCAAAAGCTACATGAAGCTAAAATAAAACTTTATGAAGCACAACAAGCAAAAATAAATGCTTTTCAAGAGGGAGAAAGGCTGAAAAAGAAATCGAAAAAGCAATTAGAAGCTGAAAAAATACAACAAGAAATAGATGCGGTAAAACAAAAAAATATAGGCACCATTTACAAGCAATTGGCAAAACTCTTTCATCCAGATCTAGAGCAGGATGAAGAAAGGAAATTGGAAAAAGTATTGCTAATGCAAGAACTTACTGCAGCTTATGAAGCTAAGAATTTGCATGCACTTCTCAGCTTGGAACTAAAATGGATACACAACGAAAAAGACCATTTGGAAAGTCTTACAGAAGAAAAGCTTGCCATTTATTTGGAGATATTGAAAGAGCAAGTGGCAGAATTGCAAATTGAAAAAGAAGATATTATACACTTGCCACAATACAGAGTACTGCTAGAAGAGTTTGGTTGGCAAATCCAGCGTTATCCAATCGAAATTATTAGAAGCAATGTGACTTATGTAAATGAATTGGTTGGCAGTTTTAAAGCCAATATCAGCGATTTTAAATCTGAATACGCCCTTCGTTACATTAAGCAAATGATAAAGCAATGGAAGCAGGCACAGGAAGAAATGGATGAAGGACCTTCAGTGCAAAATTATTTTCTATAAATTAATAAAAAACCATCTGACTTTTACAGATGGTTTTTTAAATATAGCTTCTAGCAATACTTTATCTTAGTAACAATACATTTCCTTTTCTAACCATTATTTTGCCTCTGTAGTCCGTTGCCTTAGCAAACCAAACATAGTTTCCAATTTCTACCATTGCTCCATTAAAAAAACCATCCCAACCTTTGTTATAGTCCTTTGTTGAAAACACTAGTTGGCCCCGACGATTGTAAATGGAGAAATAATTAAACTCTTTAATACCTACCGGGAAAATTTTGAGTATATCATTCTTGTAATCTTTATTTGGGGTAAATGCATTTGGAACATATAACTCAGGTCCATCATAACGTCTTACCAATATTTTGCTATAACTGTCACAACCTTGTATTGTAAGGGTATTCAATTCGTAAACTTGATCACGATTATGAGTGGCCAATGGGTTGCTTATGGTTGTACTACTTAAGCCAATATTGGGAGACCAAATATAGGTTGCCATATTTATGGTATCAATAGTACTTAATTGTAAAACTTCGTCGGTTGCTACAATGGTATCTCTTTGTGCTTTGGAGCGATTGCGATAAATATTGAATGGCCTTACAATGGTATCCTTACAATTGTGTATTGTTTGACCAATTAGGGTAATGGGTTTGTATCCTTCTTGAGAATAATTATTAATTTCTACTGAAGTTTTTAATTTTAATCCAGTTCCAAAATTCCATAACCATTTTGATACTGGAACACTTGTGTTTGTACTAGCAGTGTGTACAATATTCCTTAAAGCACAAGAATCGCTTATGTTTAGTGAAATGGAAGGTTTTGGGTTTACAACAATAATGCTATCAGCAAATCGGGAATTACAACCAAAGTTGGATTCAGCTATGAGTTTAATATGATGTGTTCCTGCAGAAAAAATATTTGATGGGTTTTGAATAACAGCACTTGGAATATTATCGTACAACCAATCCCATTTTGTTATTTGTTCTGTACCAGATCCTGAAGGTGTCGGAAGGCTAGATAGATCTGTAAATCTGATGATTTCGTTGTTGCACAATAAGGGACCAAAACTAAATTTAGGGATAGGGGAGTAATGTATGATAAGATTTTTAAATAATGTATCCGACTTACATCCATCAGAATTACCCACTACGAATTTAATCGGAAGTACTCCACCAGCGTTGGTAAATGCGG
>JANMGS010000458.1:0-2467 GCA_031374745.1 Ferruginibacter sp.
AGCAAAGCTTAAAATCTCACATTTAACAGGAGATTTTTATGTTTATACAACTTACAATACATACGAAGGAGAACAAATACCGGCAAATGGTATGTATCTAATTACTACCAACGGCGTTGTTTTGTTTGACACACCTTGGGATACAACGCAATTTCAACCATTGCTTGACAGTATAAATTTAAAACATAAAAAAGAGGTGAAAATCTGTATTGCAACGCATTGGCACAGCGACCGTACGGAAGGACTTGCATATTATAAGCAAAAAGGAATTAAAACCTATACAACTTTGCTAACAGATGAATTGGCTAAAAAAAACAATAAGAAAAGGGCCGAATTTTTAATGAAGAAGGACACGGTTTTCAATATTGAGCCATATTCTTTTGAAACTTATTATCCTGGACAAGGACACACAGCAGACAATATAGTGATATGGTTTAGCAAAGAGAAAATCCTCTATGGTGGTTGTTTGATTAAAGGTGCTGATGCTGAAAGTTTGGGTTATTTAGGTGACGCTAATGTAACGGAGTACGTAACCACACTAAAAAGGGTGCAGACAAAATGCCCTACCCCAAAGTTTATTATTATTTCACATAGCGATTGGAATAACATAAAATCGTTGAAACATTCTATAAAGTTGGCAAAAAAACTTAAAAAGAAAAATTCAAAATAAAACTTGGCAAAAAAAACTATCGCTAACATTGACTTTACGTAAGTGTAGCTGAATAAACAGACTTCAGCTAATTGCAAATCCATGCTGTAATTCGAGCTGGCCAAACATCGCTGGGCTTTTGTTTGTTAACCTGTACTTATCTATCTTTATTCAGTCCAGAAGTTTCGGGATTGTAGACAGAGCAGCAATGAATTCCAACCCAGCAAGCAAGCGCTGACCGTTGTAATAACAGCGCCGTTTCAATGATTTAACTAGATTCAGTTGATTACAAAATCGGCAATATGAAGAATTATGTTGTGATATTATTATTAGGTCTATTGCTGGCGACTTGCAGAAGTGGAAATTACCATTCTAAAACAAGTTCGATGGATACTGTTTATCACTGTAATCTGACTAATGAACAAATGCTACAGGCTTGTCCGATAGATGCAGTTGGTGATAGTATCATAATTTGTAAACAGGGTACGATGAATGTGATTGGTAGCGGCAAAGGAGCAATGACATGGACTGAATATCTCGCAAGTAAATACAGTGGTGGAGAAGGTCAGGTGATGGAGTGTAAAACAGGCAAACCTTTGCTCTATGATTTTTATGTGAGCCCTTTGTTGACTTATAAAGACAAAAAATTACTGGTGGATAAACGTTTATCATTTGAAATATACGATCCAGTAACTCGCCAGTGGCTAGATCAAATAGAACTTCCGGTATGGCGTTGCATCATATCTGCTAGACGAAGTAAATTAAACATATCGACTGATTCGCTTATTTTCAAACCAGCTTTTCACGACCGTTACGCATTTGCCAGCGCTGATTCAACTTATAAAACTGAAATGAATCGTACAGACCACTACTTGTACATGCGCACGACTAATCGGCTATTAGCCTGTGCGCTTTGTGGGGATACTTTATCCGAAAGACGCTTACTCACACTCGAAAATGAATTTACCAGCTACTTTGAAAATAGTCCCGATTCAAAAAAGTATTTCACTGAAAAGATAGCAGTTTACAAGGCATATAAAAATTATCTAAGCAATGGTGGAAAACGTAGCTACTTTGACCTTTCTGTTTTCCCTTATTTCTATAATCAGATGAAAAAAAAGAATAAAAACCTTCCTCCAACAAGAGCTACATTGAAACCGGTGTAAGAATAGGGAGAAATTAAAGCTATGTACATTTATAGCAGAATTAATTTAAAATAGTGTAAACTTTTTTTAGGACAAGACAGTGCATATCCCAGTTTTAGTTTCGGCTGACGGAATTCTGCCGAACATTAGTTCTAAACTTAGGTTTTTAGTTATCCGCAGGATGTCCACGGGACGCTGTGCGCTGTGCATTAATTTAGCCAAGCCTACCGGAATGCAGGTCCAGTTCCGTGCAGACAGTTGGTCAATTCCCCAAATGCAAAAGACTCAAACGTTAGCATTCAAGCGGTTCGACTGCCAAATTAAAAAAGTATCAATACCAGACTATATGCAAAGCAAAAACGCTTTTATGAATAGAATCTTTGTAACAGGCACCGTAACCGTTTTGATTTTCGGGTTGCTTCTCTGGCAGTACTTTCAAAGCGGGGTTCCCAGTCATCATATATTACAGCAAAAAGATTTACCCAAAATTTCTAACTGGTGGGGCGGGCTGTTGCTTCCAGTTTTAACCTGGATTTTATTGGGCCGGATAGAAAAAAGACTTAGAAAACAGGACTCATTAACTCAACAGACCAAAAATCAAAACATCAAAATTATTGGACTATTTCTTTTGGGGCTACTTTTGGGAATTTCGATAGTTGTGTCTTTTACGAAT
>JANMGS010000484.1:0-2020 GCA_031374745.1 Ferruginibacter sp.
ACGCATTGATTAGAATTGAAATCGTTTCAAAAACGTACATTTCAGAATCGTTTGTAAGCCTTCCGCCCCAAGCAATATCATAAGGGACAATTTTGGTGATGATGCAAAGATGAAATAGGATTACTGCAAACAATAATCCTATTAATATCTTTATTGCATTTTTTAAGATAAAATTCATATGATTTTTAATAAAGGTTATTTTCTAACACAATGTCTAAACAAACATAATTATTTTCTTTCTATAGACTTGCAGCGCCATTCGGAACGTTTTATAGAAGTAGGTAAACAAACCCACCATTAAGAAAAAGGTTGCTCTATTTTTCCTTCCTGAACAGAAGACAGGTTATTGCCGAAATGATCATAATTTGTTTTGCGCCATTTTCCTTTTTTATAAACAAAGGCATACACCAGGTAATTACTATAGTCCTGAAACATGCTTTCTGTTTTTGGTTGTGGTGTGCAGGTAAAATGCAATTCTAAAATATCCTTTTCCTGATGCAACAGTTCCACATCAAAACAGTTACCGTTATTCAATTGTGTACGCAGGGTATGTATATTCAGCTTCTCCAGTTGCTCACCGATATCAGCCGGGGGAATAATTGTGCCTAACATTTCTCCTTCTTTGTTTTCTGGACACATTAAAACCCAATAATGTTTTAACTCTGTTACATCTTTTGTTTTACAGGAGCATAATTTTATTTTGTCTGATACCTGGCACATAGGAATGAGCTGTTTTATTAATTGCTAATTTCTGGCAATTAAAATTAAGTTAGGAAAAAATAGATTGCTTCGTGCCTCGCAATGACGTTCTTGAGGAAGATTTTTCAACTGAACGCCTCAATGACGTTTGTGAGGATCATTTTTCTACGGAGCGTCATTGCGAGCCTTGTTGTTTGGCGAAGCAATCTAAATAGTAGTAAATGTTTTATTGATTAGTTGCTATTTTCTACCAATTGAAATTAAGTTAGTAGAAAATAGATTGCTTCGTGCCTCGCAATGACGGTCTTGAGGAAAATTTTTCTACGGAACGCAGCTATGACGATGTAAGGATGATTTTTCTACGGAGCGAAGCAAAGATGTTGTGAGGGAGTTTTTCCCTACGGAACGTCATTGCGAGCCTTTTTGTTTGTAGAAGCCCGTCCGACCGATTCATCCGGGCGGGCAATCTAAATTGTTGTAAATGTTTTATTGATTGGTTACTATTTTCTACCAATTGAAATTATGTTAGTAGAAAATAGAATAATATTTCTGCTTTGTTATACGCAACGTCCCGAAGCGGAGACGTTGCTGGGAAGTAAATTATTTATCTGTAGTTCGGTGGCTTTCATCAAATTTAATTTTTCTTACTTTTTTTAGAAGGAAGTTTTTTTACTTCATTTATTTCTTTCAATACAGATTTTGCATTTACAGCCGATACCACTTTTTTCCCTGTTTTAGCTTCCAATTCTTTCATCGCTACTTTGGCAACATTGCCACCTTGTTTTGCTACTTTTTTACTTGCCTCAAAATCTTTCGGGTTCACGGCAGCAGAAATATCTTTAGTAGATGCTTCTGCCAGCATATTGAGTATTAGTTCCGTGTTGGTCATATTATCTCTCAGGTTTTCTTTTTTCAAACCTTTCAGCATTTTATACTCTTTGGTGGTTTTGTCTGCCCAGGCTTTTGTTATAATATCGGTGAGTATTGCAAATTGTTGTCCTTCTTTCAATCCTCGTTTCTTCCATTCGTCAGTTAGTTCTTTTCGTATCTCAATACTTTTTAATCGTTGATTTATCCAGTTTTCAGAATAACCTAAGTTCATATAGTTTTCCAATGCCCTGTCGATACTCAGTTCAGGGTCTTGCATTTCATCTAATCTCTCTGATGCTACTTGTGCCAACCATAGTTTGAAAGGTTCTGCTTTAGGTGAAGGGATAGATTGAATAAGACGAAAAACATCTTGTGTTTCAAGGCAATCGGTTGCATATTTTTTACCATCTGCCGCTTCAAATTTCAGTTGTACGATTTTTTCGTACAACTG
>JANMGS010000512.1:0-7489 GCA_031374745.1 Ferruginibacter sp.
AGATATCCCAACCAATAATTTGGTTTTATCTGAAGTCCCTTTTTTTGATGAACTATTAAGGCATGGACGAAACAATAATTGCATGGAAGTTTCTCTTGAACATTTGCAAGCAGCCATTAATTTTTATGCTGCAAAAAGAAACGAGAATTGCCAAAATTTATTTATAAAAACAGATAGTTGGCATATACATTTTTACAAAGAGTTGAGAGCTATTTACCCTACAACTCCTTTTTTCTTTTTGTATAGGAAGCCAGACGAAGTATTATATTCTCAGCAAAAGAAAAGAGGAATGCAAGCGATTCCTAATTACTTGGAACCTGAAATTTTTGGTTTCGATAAAGATGTAATATCAGCCACGGCGCTGGATGAATATATGGGCATGGTTATAGAAAGCTACCTCACTGCATTCTTGGACATTTTGCAGAAAGACAAACTGACTTATGCAATTAACTACCATGATGGTGCCATGCATATTGTACATAACATTGCAACTGTTACCGGTTTATCCATTACCGAAACTGAAAAGATGCTAATGGAAAAAAGAACCGGCTTTCATGCCAAATTTCCCCAACAGGTTTTTAGTGAAGAAAAGCCCGATGAAGTCGTAACCAGCTTTTTAAAAAGATCGTTTGAACTGTATGATAAAATTGAGCAGTTCAGGCTAAGCAAACAATAAGCGGGCATTTATACATCTACCCACATCCTGTGTCCCAGCGGGGTTTTCACAATATACCTAATAAATTAAAAAGGCCTATAGGGAACTTATTCGGAACTTACTGCCTTGTAACTCCCTGCGTACTTAGGATTATCTCCATAGCTGATACCATCCAGCTACAGGTGAGGGGAATAGCCAAGATTATTATTATCCTATAGCCACAGATAATTTTACTGATGGCAGCAAGAATGTGTATGCGGCCGGGTTAAGAATACTGAAAACAAAAGGTTATGGTGTTTACCGTCACAATGGTGCCCCAGCGAGCTACAGGGCTTCTTTAGAATATTTTCCCGAAGTTGGACTTAGCATTGCGGGCCTAGGTAATACATCTGAGTTTGATTCTTCGTACGATGCATTTAGCCAGCTGGAAGATATTTTTCTACCGGCAAAAAGCACTCCGGTAAAACCTGCTGAAATCAAATTAGGTTCTACAAAATTGGTGGTGCTTACCGGAGCCTATCGTGCTGTAAAATCCGGAGAGAGATTAAAAATACCTTCTGAAAACGGCAGGCTTTACGCAAACAATTTTCCGCTCGTGGCCGCTAATGAAAAAGCCTTTCGCTATGGTGGCGATGTAATATTGTTTGATACACCAGGTCCCATACGTTTCGTGAACCCTGACCGTGATACTCTTATTTATTTACCTGTAGAAAAGGCTAGTCTTACTCCTTCCCTACTGCAGCAATATGCAGCAACCTATCATTCAGACGAGACGGCTTCCGACACCAAGATCGTTGTTGAAAACAACAGACTAAGGTTATACATGCATCCAGACAAATTCTATGAACTTACACCAGTTTATAAAGATGGTTTTACAATTGAAGGTTTGGGTGGTACCATTTACTTTGAAGGAAAGAAAGCTGAAAAATTTACTGCCATGAAGGCAAGTATTTCCCATGCCCGCAATGTGGTTTTTACAAGAATTAAGTAATGCTCAAAGTTGGATTATTTAAGCTCCCACTCTTTAAACAATCACATTATAAACTATTAAAATGCAAGTATTTATTAAACGTAAATAGATAGAAATAATACTTAAACAAAGCCCGTTCAAAAAACTGAACGGGCTTTGTTTTTTACACACTATGACTCAAACTTTATTGTTTTATAATCTTCTCAGATAAGGTAGTGTTTTCCATTACAATTTTTAAAATGTAGGTAGCGGTTGGCAGTTTTTCCAGTTTATCTAAAGTAAAGAGATTAAATCCTTTTAAACCTTTTACGTCTTTTGTGTAAACTCGTTTTCCACCAAAATCAAATAAATGAAACTGCACTTGCGTATCGTATTCCAGAGAAAGATACACATCTACCCTTCCGGTGAAAGGATTAGGCTTAACCTTGGTGACCATTTCAATTTTTAAATTCGTTTTTACCTGTACAATATTGCTGTACACGTAGCTGCCATTATTATCTACAATTTTGAGGCGGTAATAATTCAGGCCAACTTCAGGTATGGGATCTATTTCTGCATAATTGGTGGTGGCGGCTAGTACACCTTTGGCTTTTACTTTTGCAATTTTAGTAAATACCTGTGCGTCTGTGCTGCGTTCAAGTTCAAAGTGCGATGTGTTTACTTCCGTACTCGTTGTCCAATACAGGTCCACCTTAGAGCCATTTAACTTGCCATTAAAATTTACAAGTGTTACCGATAAAACAGAGACCCACCTTACCGTAACCGTTGCAGGTGTGGGATCGTATAACCCGGCGGCATCCATAGAGGCATATTTAAAGGTTGTTTGTATGATGTTATCTGCAGGGTCTATCTTTAGCAATGCAGGATTAAATGAAGGTATTACTTGGTTTAATGTAACTACTACATTGTTGTAATATAAAACTGCATTTGCAGGTAGCTCTGTTATCTTATATGTTTTTGATGCACCTAATATTCCGTCTTCTGCATCTGACCCTGTAAGCCCTCCCGTAATATCGTATTTTACGCCCGGCGTATTTATAGAATAAGTTACGAGTCTATCATCTGAGTCCGGCAATCTTTCAATACCAAAGTTTACGGCAGTTATAGCTGTAGCAGCCGTTTTTACCAAAATACTGCATGTTGCTGTGCCTGTTTTTAAACCGGTACCTGCCAGATTGTTTGTTCCATATCCATCGGCGGTATTTACCCAGTTTCCTGCTATTAAAGCCATGGCACCAGTTGTCGGCGGTGCGTCGCCGAGGTTTACACTAACCGTACTCAAACTTAAGGTATAGGTTGTAAAGACATCTGCCTTGGGGAACGTATAATTGCCATTGGTTGCATTCAGCGTTGTTCGCTGGGCCACTTCGCCGGTTGAGTCTACGAGGTATGCATAAACGATATTGCCGCCAATTGTTCCCATGGCAGTACCATTTATTAAGTTATCCGTTTTACCATTTGCATCGTTGTAAAGTGTACCACTTATGCTGATGGTATTTTTTGCAATACCAAAATTATAGGGCGCCAAGCAGGTTGCTGAACTTGTGGCAGTTAAATTGTGTTTTAAAACAGATGTAGTATGGTAGTTGGCAGGAACGGTCGACACATCGAGCGCAGTCATATAACACAGCGGATAGCGTATGAATTGAATTTTTACATTATCAATATACACCGTATCTGCATCATCAACATTGTTATTGGTTAAAAAGCGGATATATGTTGTGGCTGCTGCATAGGCTGTAATATCCTGGTTAAATATATCTACATAATTTGCATCTGCAGTACCGTCACCTGCAATGGTAAAGACTGTTCCAAAAGTTGTACCGTTGGTGGATGCCTGTACAATTATATCTTCTCCCGAAGTTAACGTGGCACTTTTGCGCCTATAGGAGAAGGAGAGAAATGCATAAGAAGCCCCTGATAAATTAACGGTTCGGGTTGCAGAAACGTTTTTATCTTTTAACCTAAGGGCGTTACTAAAACTTCCGTCTTTTATTATTTCAGCATCTGTATTTGCAACAGTTTGTGTGGTATTGCAAAACCCGATAGAGGGATCGCCGGCATCTACCCAGTTGCTAAGCCACGCAGCATTTCCATCAGTACCATTGTTACAGGTTCTTGCTCCTCCCACTCCATCGAAATCATCTTCCACCGTTTTTTCTGGGTATGTTATAAACTGGTAGGTGCCTGATGCATCTACCGTTACCGAATCTTTTAATTCATTTGCATCTATAATGGTATTGCAGTTTCCATCTACATACAAATATACTTTTGCACCCGCAATACCAACACCGCCATCGTTGTTTAAACCATCTTCATTGTTATCTAAAAATACCTGGCCTGCAATAAGATTTTGGTTGAACGGCGCAGGACAAGAACTGATATCAATGTACACAGTTGCAATATCACAAACAATTGGTGAGGGTGTAGAACACACACTGTACTCCAAAGTATCTTTGCCAACATAACCTGCATTTGGTAAATAAATCATTGTACCATTTGCGTTAATGGTTACGGTACCATGGCTAGGCTGCAGCAATGCTGTTGTTGTAACCGATGTTGGATCTACCACTGCAAGGAAACCAAAGTCATTCAATAAGATAGGAATGGTGACCGCCTGGTTCACAACCGTACGGGCATAATCATCATTTGCAAAAATTAATTTTTGTTTGCAAAAAGGTAAGATAGTCGTACCCACATCCCAATATGCTACACCAATACCTGTGTTAGAACCCTGAGGATCTTCTCCGTAAACCGCAGCAATTTTTGCTCCGTTACAAGTGTAGATGGCAATCCCACTCTGGTCATTATCTCTGTTATCTCTTATCTTAGCATATTTTAATGCATTAAGGGTAAACGAACTGTCGTAACGTAAACCACAAGGACTTGCAAGCCCCGCAGTACCACTCACTTTTCCGTCCCACTTTACATACACAGTGGTATTGGTTGTAGGTGTTATCCATATCGGATTTCCGTTTACATCTGGGCCAGGGGGAGCTACTAAGTCTAAACCACCAGGCGCCCATGCGGTAGTTGCAAAATCTGTTAACCGTGCTTCTGAAATTAAGTTAAAAGACCAGTCGTAGGTTTGTCCGTCGTTACCGCCACTACCCGGCGTGTAAGAATCTACAATTTCAATAGCCGTAAATGATTCACCCGTAGGATTTACAAATTTATAGGCCGCTGTAGTAGAGTATGCTAAAGGAAAGCGGACCGTTGTTTTAGCCGGTAAAAGTATAGTTCCGTTTGCAGGTACGCCGCTCGTCCAGTTTATTGTAAGCGGTCTGTTTAAACTATTGTAAAACATAACCACTGATGAATCTTTCGGATTGTCCGCAGCATTATCTGATGTAGAAACCGGAGTGTAGTAGGTATTTGAATACCATGTTGCAGGATAGATAGGCGCATTCCTTATAGAATACTGATCTACACCACCGGCATTTAACTCAACCCCTACAGGTTTTGAACTTGCTACGGTGGCGCCATATTTTACGCCGCCATTTAGCAGGTATGATTCTCCCTGGTTTAATGTTACGTTTGTTTCAAATGTTCCATTGTTGTCTTTATCAATATCTACAAGAGTGCTGTCAGATTCTGCTCTGATAAACAATGCTGTATATCTAAAATCCTGGCTGTTAAAATTCTCTCCAAGTGGAATGGTAAATGATTTACCAAAATCCAATGTGGAAGTAACATTCGTTTTGATAGCCTGCACCGGCATTCTTGTTGGCTCACCACTTACCTGTGTGATAGCTACCTGACCGCTACCTGTAATTTTATCTCGGCCATCAAAGAAAATATTTGACTGTACTCTTGGGTTAGATGGCATTGTATTGTCTAGAATAATGCTGCCACCAGCAGGTATAATATCTGTTGCGTACCCGGGTGCAATTCCATTGTACGGATTACCATCACCCCACACTTTTGTTGAAGCCTGTAGTGGATTTAAAGCGTTTGCCTCATAGCCATCTTCCCATTCATCCCACACTACTGTCATACCTGGGTAAGGCATCGTAAGGCTGATGATGGTTCTGATATCGTTACTTGGCATTGTTGTATTAGACGATGCAAGCAATGCGATGTAAGAATCTTTTTCAGGATAAGGTATAAAATAAGTATGTGTTTGTGTTGCTTCAGAGCAAGGATCAATAAATAAAGGATTTATTAAGAAAAATACCGAAGCGGTACTGCAAAGCCCTGTGCTGTCGCAGATGGTATAACGCATGGTATCCCTTCCCGCAAATGTCCCGTTTGGTAAATAAACTATTTTATTGTTAGAAATATAGCCGGTTCCGTTTGAAGGTTGGGTTGCTATTGCCAATGTAGAAATCTTTAAATTATTATTGGGATCATAATCATTGGCAGATACATCTACAATAATTGGTGCTCCGCCTGCTCCAACTGCAGAGTCATTAACTGATACAGGTGGACAAACGCCGCACACATCAAAAGCAAGCAGCTCAGAATTTTTAATATTGTTTTCATATCCTTGTCTGGCGGTAGCTAATAAATAATAAGTGGTAGAAGCCGCTGAAGTTGTCCATGGATATTGATAGGTACGGGTACATGATGTTGAATCTATGCAGGTAACGGGGAAGATACTTCCAGGAGGATTTATCTTTAAATCTAATCCCGTAATATCTTTATAACCATAAGGATTTGTTACGGTAGCACGCACATAATAGGTTGTATTTTGCAGACCGCTCACTCTTTTTACCCCTGCAGGATAAGGTGCTGTGTACACATCGAAAGCTGTAAAATCTATAAATGTAGAAACGGGGAACAAACTTATTCTCGAAGGTTTGGTTGCACTATGGTATTCAATTTTAAAAACGACTCCAGCCTGCGCAGTGGTGATTAATAATTCAACAGGCTGTCCTGCTAAAATAGTAACGTCACTGCCTAAAATGCCCGTCCACGATAATATTTTAGTGGTTGAATTGTATATAGGATTTATAAGATTAATGATATTGGTACTGCCAGATTTTATTTGCGCTGTGATGTTTGGATTGATTGGCATTGTCCCACTGGTAATACTCATGTAAAGCGAAACAGCAATCGTTTGGGCTTTAATAGTTAGATTGCTACACAAGGCTGGTGCCAATGTAAAAGTGGTATTTGTTGTAGTAATATTAGATAAATCGCCGGTTTGAACAGTTGTTGTAATATTGGAAGCTACAGGATCTATTCTGTCTAAAATTTGCCCGGGAATAGAAAGATACAGCGGAGACTGCACAACAGAAGGATTTGCATTTACAATATGGACAGATGTAACAGGACCGTTACAACCTGCAGCGCTCGCCGTAACCAACGAAGTACCATACCACGCTGCAGACCAATTTACAGATCCCGTGGTCGGGTTAATTGTATTACCACCTGCCAAACTTGCAGCATCCAACGTATAGCTGATACCGGTATTATTTGTAGCAGTTGCAGTAAAAACAATCGTAGCTGCTCCCTGTGTGCGAACAGATTGTAAACCTAAAGCAAAAACAGGCGTACCGACAGTTGGCGTTACAGTTACCGTATGGGTTGCAGTTTTTGGCCCATTACAACCTGTTGCTGTTGCAGTAATAGTTGATGAACCATTAAAAGTAGCTGCATAAGTTACTGCTCCGGTAGATGCGTTTATGCTGTTGCCTGCAGTTATGCTTGCTGCATTTAGGCTGTAACTTATTCCTGTATTGTTGGTTGCAGATGCAGTATACGTTACAGTAACTGCTCCCTGGCATCTTGTAGAAGTTGCCCCTAGAGCAAACACCGGTGTACCCACAGTTGGGGTAACAGTTACGATATGTGTGGACGATGTTGGTCCGTTACAACCTGCTGCCGTAGCCGTTATAGTTGTTGTGCCACTCCACGCC
>JANMGS010000552.1:0-3610 GCA_031374745.1 Ferruginibacter sp.
CCATTTTAAACGAACTTGTCCGAGGTAAGTTCAATTTTAAACGAGCCCACCAATGATGGATTAATTTAACAAGGAATTCTCTTTAAGATAATTCCTACAAAAGAAAAAAATAAAAATATGAGCATAGCAAAAATACTTTGGGTAGATGATGAGATAGACAGTTTGAATTCTCAAATAATGTTTTTAGAAAATAAAGGATACGAGATTACGACCAAAACAAATGGTTTTGATGCTATAGAATTTGTAAAAGAAAATATTGTAGATGTAGTGCTCATGGACGAAAGCATGCCTGGCATTACAGGCCTGCAAACCCTACAACAAATAAAAGAAGTAAACAGTACCATACCCGTAGTGCTCATTACCAAAAATGAGGCAGAAAATATAATGGATGAAGCCATTGGCAGCCAAATAAGCGATTACCTGATAAAACCCGTAAACCCAAACCAAGTATGGCTTTCGCTCAAAAAATTAATAGACAATAAAAGGCTGGTGGCTGAGAAAACTACTTCTGCTTACCAACAAGAATTCAGAAGTTTGTTTATGGCCCTTAACGATAACCCTAATTATACAGAATGGATGGATTTGTATAAAAAAATAGTGTATTGGGAACTAGAAATGAAGAAGAGCGATAGCCCCGAAATGCAAGAAGTTTTTAATACACAAAAACAAGAGGCTAATACAGAGTTTTTTAAATTCATTAGTAAGAATTATGCCAGTTGGGTAGGACCAAAAGCGGTAGATGCACCCATTATGAGTCACAGCTTGTTAAAATTTAAAGTGCTTCCTCATTTAGAGAAAGGGGTGCCTTTGTTTTTTGTATTGATAGATAATTTACGTTTTGACCAATGGAAAACCATACAACCAATTTTTGCCGAAAGTTTTAGGATACATGAAGAAGAAACTTTTTATGCCATATTACCTACTGCTACACAATATGCTCGAAACGCCATCTTTGCCGGCATGCTCCCTGTAGATATTGAAAAGAATTTTCCACAACAGTGGAAAAACGATGATGAAGAAGGTGGAAAGAATTTGTACGAAGAGGATTTTTTAAGGGCGCAATAAAAAAAAATGGGCAAGGCCGACCTAAAAATTTCTTATACAAAAATAACCAACAACCACGATGGGCAAAAGCTGGTAGACAACATGCACAATATGTTGCAAAATGACCTAAATGTAATCGTATATAATTTTGTAGATATGCTTAGCCATGCTCGAACCGAAATGGAAGTGTTGAAAGAATTGGCTGGCGATGAAATAAGTTATAGAAGCATAACGAAAAGTTGGTTTGAGCACAGCCCATTGCACCAAGCATTAAAGAAAATTGCCGACAAGCAAATAAATATGATAGTGGCTACAGACCATGGTAGCACCAGGGTAAAAACGCCTGCAAAAGTTATTGGCGATAAGCAAACCACCGCCAATCTACGTTATAAACATGGTCGCAACCTTCATTTTGAAGCAAAAGATGTATTGGCATTTAGAGATCCGAGAGAAGCAGGATTGCCCGTACCCAATGTAAATTCTACTTTTGTTTTTGCCAAAGGCGATATATTCCTATGCTACCCAAATAACTACAATCATTTTGTAAATTATTATAAAAATACTTTCCAGCATGGAGGAGTTAGTTTGGAGGAAATGATCGTGCCTGTAATAAGGATGACCAATAAATAAAAAGCCCCCTAAATCCCCCGAAGGGGGACTTTTAAAGTCTTTATAAATTAGAAAGTTCGAGAAATAATTGAAGTGCTCACCAAGTCTCCCTTCGGGGGACCTGCCTGCTGGTAGGCAAAGTTTAGGGGGGCTGAATTAAGTTATCAACTTTTGTTGAAAACGTTTTTACCAATACTGCTTTAAATAAAAGAAATTGCATTTGTAATAAAACAGTATTAGCATTGGCAGCATTAAAATTTACGCAAACCACCTTAGATAAAATAGAAAAAATAGCAGAAGAAAGTGGCTATGTAATGCGCTACGAAAGGGGTTCTTTTCAAAGCGGCTATTGTATTTTACAAGCTAAGAAAGTAGTGGTACTCAATAAATTTTTACCAACAGAAGGCAGAATAAATACCCTTATAGATTTACTTCCCCTGCTGAATATTAACATAGATGCGCTTACGCACGAAAGCCAAAAGTTGTATGCAGAATTAATGACTACAACAGTAGCCGTATAATTAATAATGTTTCTATGTCAACGCTTCAATCAAAAATTAAATGTTTGCAGCTTTTAATTCGTAATTTTAACGAATGTCTTTTCCTCCATTAAAAATCACTTTTCTTGGTACGGGTACAAGCAGCGGCGTACCCATGATAGCTTGCGATTGCGAGGTTTGTACTTCTCCCAATCCAAAAGACAATAGGCTGCGCAGTAGCATTATGATAGAGAGTGAAACCACTACAATAGTGGTAGACACTACGCCCGATTTTCGTTGTCAAATGCTAAGAGAAAAAGTAAAAAAAGTAGATGGCGTAATTTTTACACACCCTCACAAAGATCATATTGCTGGATTAGACGATATAAAAGCATTTAATTATTTTAATGAGAAAGCCATTGATGTATTTGCAAACGAACTTACTCAAATAGCACTCAAAAGAGAATTTTATTATGTGTTTTCGGCAAACAAATACCCTGGCATACCAGATATCAATCTGATAGAAATTGATGAAGATACTTTTATTGTAGGCGATATACCCGTAATACCAATAAAAGTTTGGCACCTACACATGCCTGTACTTGGTTTTAGGTTTGGCAATTTTACCTACATAACAGATGCAAATAGGATAGAAGAAAAAGAAAAAGAAAAGATTAAAGGAAGTAAAGTAATTGTATTAAATGCCCTTCGCCACAAAGCACATATTTCTCATTTCACGTTACAAGAAGCCATCGACCTTGCCAAAGAATTAGAAATTCCTCAAGCATATTTTACACATATCAGCCACCAGTTGGGGTTGCACAATAGTGTCAGTCCTACGCTACCACAAGGTTGTACTTTAAGTTTTGATGGTTTAACCATACATACCTAATGGCCAATGATGTATGGGTAAAGAGGATTTCAACAAATTTTAATGTTGCTTTTCTTCCATGTTTAGGTGTTTAAACATCTCCAAATTCGTTATTGCATCCATCGCTTTTGCTACATTTATTTTATTGAAGCGTACACCCATGCAAAACAATAGCAGCAAAAATTTTCTAACCTTTACCAAAAAAGAAAAAAGAGGCATTATTGTTATATTGACACTGGTACTTGCCATCTTTATTTGCAGCAAATATGTTTACCCGTTTATTGTAAAAGACAAAACAATTAGTTCTGCAACTACTAATACAGCCATAGATTCCCTAAAAGAAAAAGCAACCATTAAAAATGATTACGCTCAAAATGATGGAAATGATGAAGCAAATTATCAATCTTACGCAAAAAAAAATTACAACACTGCTTTTACGGGTACCATGTTTTATTTCGACCCCAATAGTTTAGATGCAACAGGATGGAAAAAGCTTGGGATAAAAGATAAAACCATTGCCACCATACAAAATTATTTATCAAAAGGAGGTAAATTTCGCTCCCCCGAAGATTTAAGAAAAGTATGGGGCTTTACCGAAGCTGAAAAA
>JANMGS010000573.1:0-4756 GCA_031374745.1 Ferruginibacter sp.
ATTATTAGAACCTGTAGCCAAGGGTAGCTTGATACCAAACATTCTTGTATCTTGGCGTGCTGCTTGTTCCGTCGCCTGCATTGTTTTGTAAGTCCCAGCCAGCTCTTGCACCAAATACAATTTTGTCAAAATTTAAATCCAAACCACCCAAAAAGCACAACGTATTTTTTCTAATATTGTCATTGTTGAATTCTTGTTGCTGTGTAGTGGTAACCAAACTGCTTTCAAATACATTTTTTTCTTTTAGCAAAAAAGAATATTGTGGGCCAGCGAGTATGGTTAGTGTTTGCGTAGGCTTTATAGCAAGCAACAGTGGAATATCCAAATAATCTGTGGTACGAGTATAGCTATATGGGCTACCAAGTAATGTGCCAGTAGCTTTAAATCCTTTTTGAGAAAATAATATTTCTGGTTGAATGCCAATATATCTAGCTAACGGGATTTGTGCAAATCCTCCAATTGCTAATCCAGCTTTAGCTTTTGCTTTAAAGTCCTGACCCTTGCTATCGTATACATTCGAAACGTTCACACCAGCCTTTATCCCAAAATGGAAATTTCCTGCATTGTTGGTTTTTACATCTTGTGCACTCATCTGAATGCTTACACTTATCACTGCAACAATTATTAAAATCCTCTTTTTCATCTATTCATTTCTTTTTGACGTGAATACATTTTCACAATGCAAAGTTGTCTTTGATTAACCGATTTTGCATTACAGGATTATTTTTATTATTTATATAATTAGTAGTTTAGGTTTTTAATTTACTGTTTTTTATTTTCTATTCGGTGGTAAAAAAACTGATGAAGCAATTGCAGGAGTGCTTTTAGGGATTTCAATCTATACGGAATATTACTTTTTAATTAACCTCTCTGTACGGGGGAAATATTGATGTATGATATAAAACCTATAGAAGATGTAAGGGAAGTGTTTAACGATGAAATTCATACAGGTTATAACCCAAAAATTGATTTTGGGCATGGGCTTGGTTATGCAAAGTTTGAAATGGGAATATATTATAAAACTCAACTAGCATTAAGAGAAATGAAACATTAAATATATCGGTATTGGTAAAAAATGCTGGCAAACTTGCTGGTAAACATACGATAGAGTTATATACCCGATATTTGAATGCAAGTGTAACTCCCAACAAGAAAAGACTTAGGTCTTTTAAAATAATATTTTCGAAGGCCGGTGAAAGTCAAATGGGGCGTTTTGCTATAAATAAAGATGATTTGGCCTTTGTAAATAGCCAATTAATGACAATAACAGAACCAGGCGATTTTGTGTTTATGATAGAGGATACGCAAGCTACGTTTAGTTAAAAAACAAAAATTGTAGGATTGCAATCGTTTTTTGCAACAAATGTCCTTACAAATGTATCAACGACATAATCCAATGCATTTTACGTTAAAATCTGCATTTTGGAACTCTTTTATAGATGTAGCGATAAAGTATTGCTTTCATTTACAATAATAGCAGTCTAAAAATACTATGCCAACCGACAAAAATTATTTGATTTTCTTTTAAGTTTTTATTGTATCTAGATTGATCTACAGTTTAATGGGTAGCAAAAAAAGCCTATTTTTAATGCTTTGTGTAGAAAACTCTTTATTCAATCCTATAAATGGTGTGTAATCTATTCTATTAATTCTTATAAATTAATTTAATAAAGTAGCCGTTAATAGGTAGAATTATTTTCTTAAAACTAAGAAATAGGCAACCATTTTGTATTATTTAACGTTTATGGTCTATATTTATATCTTAATAAAGAAATTTAAAAATAATTGTTATGAAAATTGAAAAATTAGTATTTTGTTTAGGTCTTGTTTTGTTTGCTATTTCTTGTAAAAAGGAGCCTGATGTAGCGCCGGTTTTTCCTGCAGATTCCTCCAGTGTAACTATTAGCGCTATATTAAATGGTAGGAACGAGGTTCCTGCAAATATTTCTACAAACACAGGAGTAGGAGTTGGTACTTTCGACAAATCAACAAAACTGTTTTCCCTATCTGTAGTTTATTCTGGTTTTACTGCTACAGATATGCATATACATAGAGGACCGAGTGGCGTTGCTGGTCCTGTTTTATTTCCCCTTGGCCCTAATCCTTGGACATCACCAGTAGCTTTTACCCGAGTGCTTACTGCCAATCAAGAGGATAGTTTAATGAGGGGTTTATATTACGTAAATATTCATTCTGCAACTTATCCAGGAGGAGAAATTAGGGGACAACTTACTAGATAAAAATAAAAAGATACAAAATCAATGTATTATAATAATAGAAAGCTCGTTCAAAATGAACGGGCTTTTATTATTTTAGAACAGGTAAAATAATTTTACTTATATTTTGTTTGTCGTGGTAAATGCGAATAGTGGATTTTTGAAAGTCTTTTTCATCCGCATCAGGTATGCGCATAAATTTTTGAGGATTTCTATCTACCAACGGGAACCAACTACTTTGAATTTGTACCATTATTCTATGCCCTTTTTTAAAAGTATGTGCTACATCATTTAAATCAAATTTTACTTGGGTAATTTTATTGGGTACAAACGGTTTTGGAGTCGTAAAGTTTTCTCTAAATTTTCCACGAATTACCTCTGCCCGTACCAAGCGCTGTAAGTTTGCAAGGGTAGTTGATTTTGGAATCCATGTTGGCGTTGTTTCATCTGCTGGTAATACATCAATAAGTTTTACGATAAAATCTGCATCGGTAGTAGAAATGGCTACCTGTAAATCAGCTATTATTTTTCCAGCAAGGGTAATATCTTCGGTAAGGGTATCAGTTTCAAAAAAGATAACATCTTTTCTTTCACTGGCAAAACGTTGGTCTTCGGCCATATAACCATCATACCTTCTGCTATAATTTCCTTTGGTATAGGGCACTGGGTTTGCAGGATCACTTATGTATTCTTCAAAATTATTTTTAGCACTGGATTTGATTGTAGAAAGTTTATTATTTCCCATTAAATAATAAGCAATAGGCTTACTTTGTACAGGTGGCCAAACTTTGTATGATTTCCACAAATTACTACCTGTTTCAAAAACAGTAGCTTCAGCAGCATTAAAACTTCCCTTGTCTTTTAAAAAATAGTTAAAGAACAGTGTTTCTAAGCTATCTTGATAATATTTAGAAGTATTGCTACCAAAATCATGTGTTGCAAATTTATTCCAATTGCCCCCAGACCATGCTCCGTGAGTCCATGGCCCCATTACCAAATAATTTTTATTGATGGGATTTTGTTTTTCTATTGCTTTATAGGTATTTAATGCACCGAATAAATCTTCCGCATCAAACCATCCTCCAACCACAAGTACTGCAGGTTTAATATTGTTTAAATGTGTACGAATATTTCTTGCTTTCCAATAAGCATCATAGGTATCATGTTGCAAATATTCATTCCATATAAAGCTCCTGTTGTTGAAATACTTTTCGGATTGAGTGTTTTTTATAGGGCCAAGGTCTAAGAAAAATTTGTATGCATCTTTGGCTTTATACTCAAAAATCTGGCTTCCATAATCTTCTATTGGACCTTTTCTTTCCTTCCCATAATAATTCATAAAACTAAAATTGTCCATCAAAAAAAATGCACCATTGTGATTGACATCGTCACCAATAAATTCATCTGTTATAGGAGCTTGCGGACTCACTGCTTTTATAGCTGGGTGTGCATTGGGTAAAGATGCTGTAGCATAAAATCCTGGGTAAGAAATGCCATATATACCAACACGACCATTGTTGTTTTTTATATTTTTCACCAACCAATCTACCGCATCGTATGTGTCGCTATTTTCATCGATATCCTTTTTTGTTTTTTTGATGGGAATATAGGGTGTTACCTCTAAGTTTAGGCCTTCACTCATATACCGGCCACGCACATCTTGGTATACAAAAATATATTTTTCAGTCATCAAGTTTTTATTGGGACCTATCCTATTAGTAAAAGTTGTATCGCCATATGGCCCAGCCGAGTAGGGGGTACGCTCTATCAAGAAAGGGTATTTTTCGGTTTCATCTTTTGGAATGTAGATGATGGTTTTTAGTTTTATACCATCCCTCATGACAATGTTGGTATCTATTTTTGTATAATTTTCTTTTACAAAATTTGGTTTAGTTTGAGCAAAAGATATTATGCAAATGAGCATACTTGTGGCCAGCATTATTTGCTTCATACTAATTTTTTAAAACAGGTAAAATAAATTTGGTTTGATATTTAAAGTCATGGAAAATCCTGATATTCGATTTTATATAATCTTTTTCCTCCGCTTTATAAATGTTTAGAAACTGTTGGGGGTTGCGGTCTGCCAGTGGAAACCAACTGCTTTGTATTTGAATCATAATGCGATGCCCTTTTTTAAATGTATGCGCAATATCTGGCAAAGCATATTTTACATTCGTGATTTTATTGGGTATAAAGGCTTCCGGTTTTTCTCCACTGGATCCAGTGGAAAAACTATTTCTATATTTCCCCCGCATTATTTCGCCACGCACCAGCATTTCATAACCGCCCATTGGGTATTCTTTCCCATTGCCTTTTGTACCACCTGAGTAGGTAAAATCATCTGGAAAAACATCTATTATTTTTACGACAAAATCTGCATCGGTGGTAGAGATAGAAGCGGCAAGATCGGCAATTACAGGGCCTGCAACGGTTATATCGTTTTCAAGTATCATTGTTTTAAAAGTCAATACATCTGGTCTTCTTTCTGCAAAACGTTGGTCGTCGGTCATGTACTCACGGGTGCGTCTGTTGTGCACATC
>JANMGS010000603.1:0-2933 GCA_031374745.1 Ferruginibacter sp.
TACCATTTCTATTTCTGGCTATCATATACGGGAGGCAGGAAGCACGGCTGTGCAAGAAATTGCTTTTACCTTGAGCAACGGCAAAGCATACGTACAAGCTGCATTGGCAAAGGGTTTGGATATAAATGTATTTGGAAAACGCCTCTCCTTCTTTTTTAATGCGCACAATAATTTGTTTGAAGAAGTAGCCAAGTTTAGAGCTGCTCGTAGAATGTGGGCCAAGATTATGAAAGACCTAGGTGCAACAGATGATAAAGCCATGATGCTGCGTTTTCATACGCAAACTGGCGGCAGCACCCTTACTGCGCAACAACCCCTTAATAATATTTGTAGGGTAACCATACAAACACTAGCGGCTGTAATGGGCGGCACACAAAGTTTACACACCAATGGTTACGACGAGGCCTTAAGTTTACCCACAGAAGAAGCTGCAAAAATAGCTTTGCGTACACAACAAATTGTAGCCTTTGAAAGTGGCGCTCCAGATACGGTAGACCCATTGGCCGGAAGTTATTTTGTAGAGAGCCTAACGGATGAAGTAGAAAAAGCAGCGTGGCAACTCATAGAAAAAATAGATGCTATGGGTGGCAGTGTAGAAGCAATTGAACAGGGTTTTATGCAGGATGAAATAGCAGCCAGTGCATACCAATACCAAAAAGATATTGAGAGTGGCGCAAAGGTTTCTGTAGGTGTGAATAAATTTGTAACAGCAGAAATGTACAAAACACCCGTGTTTAAAATTGATGAAAGCATACAAAAAATACAAGTAGATAAATTAGCAGCATTAAAACAAAGAAGGGACAATTCAAAAGTGAAACAATGCTTAGAAAGTATTGCCACTGCTGCAAAAGGAACAGACAACTTGATGCCTTTTGTAGTAGATGCTGTGGAGCATTTTTGCACGCTGGGGGAAATTGCAGATGTGTTGAGGGCGGAGTTTGGAGAATACAAATAATATGATTTGATTACCAAAAGCACAAGGAAGTGCAAAAAACGAACAAAACAAATTCGCTTAATAAACAAATGTAAAGTTACTTACTACATACTTTGCTTATTTTTTACAGCCTACTAAACAAAAAAATATAAAAAATAAAATTATTTTTCATGCGCATATTTTTTACGATTCTTGCTCTCTCCTACCTTACGAACACATTTGCCCAGACGGTTGACCTATCCAAACAATTTAAAAACCTAAAACCCCGTGCCATTGGCCCGAGTGGTATGAGTGGACGAATAACAACAATAGATGTATTGCACAATGATCGTAATACAATTTATTTGGGTGCTGCCAGTGGTGGAGTATGGAAAACAGAAAATGCAGGCAATAGTTGGACACCTATTTTTGATGAACAACCCATACAAAATATTGGCTCATTGGCTATTTGCCAAAGCAATCCAAGTATCGTATGGGTGGGCACTGGCGAAGGCAATCCTCGTAACTCTGTAAGTATTGGGGAAGGCATTTACAAAAGTATTGATGCTGGCAAAACTTGGAAATGCATGGGCTTGGAAAAAACAAGAAACATACATCGTGTTATTGTTGACCCTACAAACCCGAATATAGTTTATGCAGGTGCCATTGGCAATCCTTATGGCGTGCACAGCGAAAGAGGTGTTTTTAAAACTACCGATGGCGGAGAAACTTGGAACAAAGTTTTGTATACAAACGATACAAGTGGTGTGGCAGATATGATAATGGATCCAATGAATCCGAATAAGATATATGCAGCCATGTGGCAACACAGCCGCACACCTTGGAGCTTGAATAGTGGCGGAAAAGGCAGTGGCTTGTATGTGACCATGGATGCAGGAAAAAACTGGAAGAAATTAAACGGGGAAGGCGGTTTGCCAACGAGCGATTATGGACGCATAGGAATTGCCGTTTGCCATGATATGCCCAATAGAGTGTATGCATTAATAGAAAGTACCAAAAGTGCCTTATACAAAAGTGATGATGGCGGAACCAAATGGGAAAAAGTAAATGAAGACCCATCATACACAGCCAATAGAAGTTTTTATTTTCAAGATATTATTGCAGATCCACAAAATGAAAATCGCTTGTGGCTGATAAACCAAACAGTAAGCATGAGTGAAGATGGTGGAAAAACTTTTAAAACAGTTATTCCATACAATGGCATACATCCAGATCACCATGCGTTTTGGATACACCCCAATGACCCAAATTTTATCATAGATGGAAACGATGGAGGGATAGGTATTACAAGAGACAAAGGAAAGAATTGGCAGTTTGATGAAAAAATTCCGGTGGGGCAATTTTACCATATAAATGTAGACAATGAACTACCTTATAATGTAATGGGTGGTATGCAGGACAATGGAAGCTGGCGTGGCCCTGCTTATACATGGACGCAAAGTGGATTGAAAAATTATTACTGGGAAAGCCTTTGGGGTGGAGATGGTTTTGATGTAATGCCTGATGCCGAAGATGCCAATTGGATATACGCCATGAGCCAAGGAGGAGAAGTGGGAAGGTATAATGTTGTAACTGGAGAAAAATGGGATATTCGTCCGCCGAGCGTAGTAAATACCATTAATAAAGATAGGATACGTTTTAATTGGAATGCAGCCATAGCACAAGATGCATTTGATAAAAAAACAATTTATTATGGTAGCCAATTTGTACACAAGAGTACCGATAAAGGTGCAAGTTGGACAACCATCAGTAACGACCTCACAACAAATGATAGTATAAAAATAGATCAAAGAAAAAACGGTGGAATAAGTATAGATATTACTGGGGCCGAAAATCATTGTACCATTTTGGCAATAGAACCAAGCAAACTAAACAAAGATATTTTGTGGGTTACTACAGATGATGGACAAGTACAACTTACAAAAGATGGCGGTAAAACTTGGGCTAATCTTACCGATAAAATAACGGGACTTGCAAAAGGATGCTGGTTGCCGCAAGT
>JANMGS010000641.1:0-2705 GCA_031374745.1 Ferruginibacter sp.
TTTTCCGATGGATTCCTTAGAATATCATCGGAAAAATTGGTGGATAGTGTCTTGCGTGCCTACAAAAAAACAGACGTGGATTCTATAGCTGTAGTGGCGGTATCATCAGATTCTACTTATATTTTCCCATTGAGTAATTACCCAAGTTCCTTGGCGGAGAGCAGGGTAGCAGGCGATAACAATCAAGTAAGTGAAGTAACCAGGCAAAGCGATGAAAAGGTTTTGTATAAACTAAAAATAGATGAGAATACGTTGCGTAGGAGAAATATAAATGCAACACCAACAGAGTACGCAAAAAAATTGATGAGGGAAAGCAGGCTTACAAAAGTAAATCCAGCTTCGGTAAAACCCGGTGATTTTGCGCCACCAGCAACGATGGATACAGCAAAAAAACAGGATGACTTTTTTCAAACTGAATTTGCAAATGAAAAAGCAGACACTTCTAAAAAGAATACAACAATAGCACCTGAAAAAAATGTATTTAAAGACGATGAAAATGTATTGGCTCGGGCTAAATTGTATAAGTATAAACCTTTAAAGTTTTCTGTAGATTATGGTTCTGGTAATTTTGGAAACGCAGTGCTTATAAATAGATACCAAGCCTATGGAGGAGGAGCTGGTCCAATAAGATTGAACAATGGAAGTCCGCTTGCAGGGCTTGTAAGATTAGGTACCTCCGATTTATTGGAAGATATAAAAATAAATGGGGCGTATAAAATTGGAACCAATTTAAAGGACAATGAGTGGTTATTAAATTATCAAAACCTAAAAAGGAGATTGGATTGGGGACTTACTTACTATAGAAATACCGAAGGCGTAAATTTTGATATTGGCTCTGGCCTTACCTATGGAGCTAGGAATTTTACAAATTTATACCAAGTGAATATTTCTTATCCTTTAGATGTAACAAAGAGTATAAGATTTACCACCGGCATAAGGTCCGATAATTTTGTGTATAGCGCAGATCCTATTTCTAGAACTACGCTCGATTTTGAGAATGAGCGAACACTTTATTCTGTAAGCCACTTAGAATTTGTATATGATAATAGTATAAACGCAGCACAAAATATTCGTTTTGGCGCAAGGGCAAAAGCATATGTAGATTGGAATAGACAAGTAAATAAAAATTTGTCCAATGATGGTCCAAACACTTTCAACGTAGGGTTTGATGGAAGATATTATCATTCCATTTACCGCAATTTTATTTGGGCAGGTCGTGTAGCGGGTGACTTTAGTTTTGGAGATCAAAAATTAATTTATTATTTGGGAGGTGTAGATGGTTGGTTGATGTTTGGTGACAACACCAAAAAAGATGGAAGCGATAAATACTTTAATACTTTTAACCCCCCTGCAAATGACCAAGCTTATGCATTTCAAAGTTTGGCAGTAAACATGCGTGGGTTTATACAAAATATTGCCAACGGAAACAATACGCTTGTAATAAACAGTGAGTTTAGGTTGCCGGTATTTACTACCCTTTTGGATAAGACGATTAACAATGCATTTGTACGTAATTTTCAACTTACACAGTTTATAGATTTGGGTACAGCTTGGAACGGTGCTTACAATGCTTTAAAAAGACCAGAAATATCCTATAACTCTGGAGGACTTACAACGGTAAGGGTAAAGGCTGGCGGCATTGGTCCATTTGCGGGCGGTTATGGTTTTGGTGCTAGGAGCACACTGCTTGGTTATTTTGTAAAGTTTGATGCAAGTTGGCAAATGAATGGATTCTTTAGAGGCAAGCCACAAACCTATATTTCTTTGGGATTGGATTTCTAGGAAAGACAGTATTAATATAAAAAGCGATGCCAACTTGCGAGAGTTGGCATTGTTGTGTGTAATTAGATCAGCATTATTTTCTAATACATTTTGCACTAGTTAAATAGTTCAATTCTATTCTTTGCGCCATTGCTCCTTTGCGAGCCTTGTGTCAAATTAATTGACTAAATAAAAAATAAATTTGGTATTAGAAATAGACGTTCAAATTCTGTTCATTCCTTTCTGAAAAAAAGATTAAAAACTTCGATTAATATGTTGATGTATTTCATATTGATGTAGATGGTTGTTTTATATTATTTGTAAGCGGAAAAGCTTTAATAAAAAACCAACATATTGCATATAAACCGGTTAATAAAAATGTAACACCCCATGTTTTACTGTGTGCAAATGGAGACGTAAATCTATGTGCAATATCTGCTGCTAGCATTAATGGGTTGTGTACAACGTCCCAACTATTCCATCGCTGAAACCTGCCTAAATAAACACCAAAAGAGCCTATAAAAAGCAACAGTATTATAACGGTATTGATAAATTTTTTGTGAAAATAAAAATGCAACAAATTTTCTATATTTTTTATGGAGGCAAAAGCCAATGCTAGCCCTGTAAAGGAAGCCAGAAATAACAATATGGCATCAAACCACACAGGCGCCGCTTCTGTTTCTTTTACATGTATGATATCTGTAACAATATAAAGTGCGTTTGGAAAAAACAATAACCAACTTATAAAAAGCAATGCTTGTATTGGCTTAGTTTGTTTTTCCTTTCTCTTGAAATACAAACTAATTACATAGGGTATCCATGCTAAAAATAAATTCCAAACAAGAAAAAGATACAATGAATTACCTGAGTATATTATTCTGGCAGCAATTAATATGGCTATAAAAGCAAAACAATAGCAAAGCCATTGAGCAAATGGTGAAAAC
>JANMGS010000652.1:0-1952 GCA_031374745.1 Ferruginibacter sp.
ATTTTCACATTTTCACATTTGAATTATGAGTCGTTCATTAAAAAAAGGTCCTTACATAGAAGCAAAGCTTGAAGCAAAAATTCTAGCAATGGTTGAAGGAAAAAGTAAAAAAGGTGTTATTAAAACTTGGAGTCGCAGAAGTACTATTTCTCCAGATTTCGTTGGACAAACTTTCGCAGTACACAACGGTAACAAATTTATACCGGTTTATGTAACTGAGTTTATGGTGGGTCACAAATTAGGTGAATTTGCACCAACAAGAATATTTAGAGGACACTCAAACAAAAAAGGATAAAAAATAAAAGTTATGAGTTACGAGTTTAGGGTTACGAGTTCACACTTACAACCCGCCACCCGCAACAAATAACCCGAAACAAATATAAAAATGGAAGCAGTAGCAAAATTAAATAACGAACCTACATCACCAAGAAAGATGCGCTTATTAGTAGATCTAGTTCGTGGTATGAAGGTAGAAAAAGCCTTAGCGGTTTTAGAATTCAATCCTAAACATTCTTCGGTTCCTTTACGCAAGCTTATCCTTTCTGCTATTAGCAATTGGAAAGCAAAAAATGAAGGTGCAGATGAAAGCGAACTTATCGTAAAGACTATTTTCGTTGATGCAGCTAGGGTTATCAAGCGTATGCGCCCAGCACCACAAGGTCGTGGTTACAGGGTTCGTAAGCGTAGCAATCATGTAACTGTTTTTGTAGATGCAGCGGCTCCAGTAGTTGCAAAATCTACCAAAAAAGTAGCAGCAGCAGAAGCTGTTGTAGAAGTAAAAAAGCCTGCCGTTAAAAAAGCGCCGGCTAAGAAAAAAGTAAATTCAGAAACCGAATAATAAAATAAAAATTCTTCACAAAAACGAAGGATACTAAATAAATACTATGGGTCAGAAAACAAATCCGATAGGTGCTAGGTTAGGAATCACAAGAGGTTGGGACAGTAACTGGTACGCTCACAAAAAGGATTACGCAAAAAAATTGATTGAAGATGATAAGATCAGAAATTATCTTAATGCTCGTATCAACAAAGGCGGAATCTCTAAAATTGTAATAGAGCGTACACTTAACAAGTTAATTGTTACTATTCACACTTCTAAGCCAGGTATCATTATTGGTAAAGGTGGTGGAGAGGTAGATAGAATTAAAGAAGAATTGAAAAAGTTGTGCGGTAAAGAAGACGTACAAATAAATATACTAGAAATACGTCGTCCAGAATTAGACGCAGCAATAGTTGCTGATACCATTGCTCGCCAGTTGGAAAATCGTATTAGTTATAAGCGTGCAATCAAAATGTCAATAGCTTCTGCTTTGCGTATGGGTGCAGAAGGTATCAAAGTAAAAGTTGGTGGTCGTTTGGGTGGTGCAGAGATTGCTCGTTCAGAAGAAATCAAACAAGGTCGTACACCTTTGCATACTTTGCGTATGGATATAGATTACGCCAATGTTTTTGCGCTTACTGTTTATGGTAAAATTGGTATCAAAGTATGGATCTGTAAAGGAGAAGTATTAGGAAAAAGAGATTTAAATCCAAATGTATTGGCTGGTGGAAAGAATGAAGGACCAGATAGACCAGGAGGATTTGAAAGAAGAGATGATAGAAGAGGTGGAGATGATAGGAGAGGTGGTGGAAGAGGTGGTGATGATCGCAGAGGCGGTGGTGGAGGTGGAAGAAGATAATTACTTCCATGAATTCTTAAAGAAAGAGTATATTTTTTAAAAATTAAGTTTACTTAGAACGACATTTAATAATCTTAAATTGTCAATCTTAAATATAAAATAGTTTACAATGTTATCACCAAAGAGAGTATTACATAGGAAAACCCAGAAAGGAAGAATGAAGGGAGATACCAAGCGTGGAGCTACTTTAGCTTTTGGCACATTTGGATTAAAGGCGTTGGATAGTGTACAACTTACAAACAGGCAAATTGAAAGTGCTCGTCAGGCAATGAC
>JANMGS010000716.1:0-2542 GCA_031374745.1 Ferruginibacter sp.
AAAAATTGTCGCCAAGCAATTGCATACACAGAAGCTCCAGAAACATTTAAGCAATTTCTTAAACAAAGATTTAGATGGAGTTTTGGTGTAATGCAAAGTTTTTGGAAACATAGGGATGCATTTTTTAACCCAAAATATAAAAATTTTGGATTGATTGCCTTGCCACATATTTTGATATTTCAAATGCTGCTTCCTTTTCTTGCGCCTATGGCAGATTTAGTTTTGGTGCTAAGCCTTATTGCTACTGCACTTGGTGTAATTCCTGCCAGTCTAGGATCAATTGTACTGTTCTATTTTATTTTTACAATGGTAGATATGTCCATAGCAAGCATAGCTTTTGCATTTGAAAATGAAGCGTTAAAAAACGATATAACGCAAGAAGGACAGCGAAAAAAAGAAGACTACAAAAAGCTTATTTGGCTGTTCCCACAACAGCTTATTTATAGACAAATGATGTATTACATTCTTATAAAATCTTTTAGCAAAGCTTTAAAAGGCGAACTACAAGGTTGGGGTGTATTAAAAAGAACTGGAAACGTACATCAATCTGTATCAGTTTAGCGTCCGTTCTATATTATATGCATTTTTATTAACTTCTGGCTTAAACTTGCGACCTTCCCGACTCAAAGTCGAGACGACATAACTGGGCATAAAAAAACCCTCCAATAAAATTGAAAGGTTTTTAAATGTCGGGACTGAAGGATTCGAACTTGCGACCTTCCCGACTTAAAGTCGGGACGACATAAATGGGCATAAAAAAACCCTTTAATAAAATTGAAAGTTTTTTAAAGTCGGGACTGAAGTATTCGAACTTGCGACCTTCCCGACTTAAAGTCGGGACGACATAACTGGGCATAAAAAAACCCTCCAATAAAATTGAAAGGTTTTTAAATGTCGGGATGGCAAGATTCGAACTTGCGACCTCCTGGTCCCAAACCAGGCGCGATAACCGGGCTACGCTACATCCCGAACTAAAAAGTTCTACCGGTGTTTAATTTCTTTAATAAGTTGATGTGTGGGATTTTAGTTGCGCCCTTTGACATAACTTAATTAATAATCCTACTTTTTCCTTTTTTCAAAAGTTTTGCGGAGAGACAGGGATTCGAACCCTGGGTACAGTGTAACCCGTACGACGATTTAGCAAACCGTTCCTTTCGGCCACTCAGGCATCTCTCCTTTACTTGAGGGTTGCAAAAATACATATCCAAAACTTAATACCCAAATGAATTTATACTTTTTTGAAAAGTATTTTATAATTTGTTGTACTCATTGGGAAATGTTACAAGAATTTTATGCTGATTTGCTTCCTCAAATTCCATCAAAAGAAAGGTATTATGAATACAATATCTCCTTCTGCCCATTTATGTGCTGCATGCCCATATAAACATATCTTGCCACTCTCTCTTTTATTTTTACCAAATAAGCATCATAGATAATTGCTATAGGCCATATTTACATATAGCATCTTTTTGAGTTCTACTATATTGGCTACCTAATTAAACGTTCGTACAATATAAGCAAGTCTTTTACTTCTTTTATTACTGCACCTGTACTTTAAATTTTTACCCCTCAATTTATAATTGCTTATCTTTCTAGAAGATATTAACAAATAACAAAACAAACAAGAAAACCATTTATTTTTACCATTATTGGTAAACCAAGGAATTGTATTAATCAATAAACACACAATATTTAGGAGCATAATTCGTTTTAAGCAAGAATGGCTTTTCTACAAACAAAGCATTTCATTTATGAAAACAATGGAAAAAGAACTAGACAGGGCATTTCTAAAATCATTTTACAAAGACATGGTAAATGAGATTGGTGAAATATTTCAACTATTTTTAGAAGAAATGCCATCCGATTTAAGATTAATAAATGAAAACATTGCTTTAGGTAAATATTCCACTGTCGCTGATTTGTTACATAAAATAGCACCTAGTTTTTACAACGTAGGCTTGCCCTTGTTGACTCAAGAAGCCAAAAACATTGTTGCAATTATACACGCTGGCGACCTAAGCCAAGTTCCTGCCCGCATCCAAGCTTTTGAGCTAACATATAACGAATATTTGCCCGCCCTGTACGAGGAATGCAATAGACTCAATAAAAAAGTCATTTAATTCAGTCCTATTATTTTCAATAAAAACCCATATTAGATTGTTTATTTTTTTATAAATTTAAAGTCTAGTTAAATGATAGAGTAATATATTTGTACAAAATTTTTACTTATGAGCTTACACTTAGGAGATATTGTTCCCAATTTTACAGCACAATCAACTGAAGGAGAAATAAACTTTCATGAATATATTGGAGATAGCTGGGGCGTTTTATTTTCTCACCCTGCAGATTATACACCTGTGTGCACTACAGAACTAGGTAGAAGAAATTTTATAGAAGTACTTCGTGATATAGACTCTTTGCAGCTAACTGCAAAATATAGTGTAGCTACACCTGCCGACTGGAAAAATGGAGAAGATGTGATTGTAGTACCTGCAGTAAGTACAAAAGATGCCCAACAAAAATTTCCAAAGGGATTGAAAAT
>JANMGS010000798.1:0-6735 GCA_031374745.1 Ferruginibacter sp.
TTTTTTTGCAACCTGTGCAATACACCAGTCATCGTAAGCATATTCCAGCGTAACCGTTACACTCCATCCTTCTTTATCTTGCGGTAAATAGCCAAAGCGAATATAATCCTGCGTACCTCTCTGTTTTTGGTTTGCACTGAGTAACATAGCCTCGTATGCTTGGTTTACATCAAAGCCTTTTACGTTTTTTAAAATAGCATCTGCCAATACCGGTATTGCGTGGTAACCCGTCATGGTATTGGCTTCCCATGTACTTATATCCCATACCGGCAGTAACCCGTTGTCTTTTTTTAATTGCAGCATGCTGTTCATTAAATCTGCTAGACGGCCATTTTGTGTAAAAGTAAAAAGCGGGTTTAATGCACGAAATGTGTCCCACAAAGAGAAGATGGTATATTGCTGTCCGTTGGTTCTTTTTATAATTTTATTTTGGTGATTGCGATAGGTTCCGTCGGCATCTGAATGTATCACCGGAGCTAAACATGTTCTGTAAAGTGCTGTGTAAAATCTTATCTTATCATCTTCTTTAAAAGTCTTTATTTTTATTTTACTCAATTCATTCTCCCACAACTTTGTTGCTTTGTTGGCTATTGCATTAAAAGAGCTATTGCCAATTTCATTTGTTGCGAGCAAGGCTTTTTCTGGACTTACGCTGCTGATACCAACTTTTACAAAAAGTGGTTTCCCTTTTAAATTAAATTGTAAAACAGTTTTTACTAGTTGGCCCGTATCTTGATCGATATTATTTTTGTTGCCGTTTAAAAATGTTTTTGCAACCACCGGGCTAGAAAATTTTGCTGCAAAATATACACGGTGGTTTTTTGCCCATCCGGTACTGTACCTGTATCCTACAAGAATGCTGTCATTTAATAACTGTAACATACCTGCTGTACTCTTATCCCAGTTTATTCTAAAGCCCATATCAAATTGCAAAAAAGCATTGTTGCTTTTAAAATCATATTTATGATAACCAGACCTTTCTGTTGCTGTAAAACTGCATTGCACTCCGTTACCTAGCAAAACGCTGTAAAAACCCGGGCCTGCTTTTTCGTTTGTATGCTTAAATGGAATTTTTATCTTTTCCTGATGAATAAGCGATGTGTCTGTAAGCGGCAGAACACTAATATCGCACCAATCGCCAATGCCGGTGCCACTAAGATGGGTATGACTAAAACCGGCAATACTATCACTGCTGTAGTGATACCCGCTGCACCAATCCCAACCTTCTGTCCCATTATCAGGACTTAATTGCACCATACCAAATGGCACTGTAGCCCCGGGGTAAGTATGGCCATGTCCGCCTGTACCTAAAAAAGGATCAACGTATTTAGTGAGTTTTTGTGCGTGGCAAAAACTGGTTATAAATAGAAAGGGTAGTATGTGTAGTAAATATTTTTTCATTGGTTTTTTTGCCGGAAAGGAGGTAAGGCGTTTTATATTTTCAATTTTTTTTTAGTTCTTTTACTTGCTAAGTCGGTAAGTTTTTTGCTTCCTCTTTCGGCGGATACAGTCGGAAAAATCTTTGCCACAGAAGCACAGTTTTGGTTCTTTTAAATTTAGGTCAATAATGAAATTTAAATGTAAATACATTTTTCTGTCTTTCTTTGTTATCTGTGGCAATAAATAATATAACCTAATAAAAGATGCCAAAAGAGTTATACTGATGAATGGAGCACCGCCCCCAACGCTAGCATTGGGGCAAGGAATGAAGCCATATCAGGGCCCTCAGCTAGTCAACAAAAAAATTATTGTATATATGGGTATTGACTTTGATAGAAGGCTATTTTATCTTTAATGCCTTCGTAAAAGAAAAAACATTCACCTTTAAAGCCGCTTGCCCTATTCTTTTGGATCATTTCTTTTAAATAACTATCTGAAACCAATGTGCTGCCAGATTTTACAATAACACCTGGGTAAAAAGGAACAGATGGATTGTTATAATAAGATTTTTGCTGATTGACCGTTGCGTTGTACGATGCAATATCATATCTGTAACATTGTGGTAAAATGGCATCAACATAAGAGCTATCCACCCAAGTAGGCCAGTCTTGTAAATATTCGGTAAGACTGAAAGGGTAAGCACTTGGGCTCATAGAAAAAAGAATGGTGGGCTTGATCGTTTTTACTTCTGTTCTTAATCTTTTTAGGAAGATATTTAATTTTTTTGCACGCCACTGTATCCAAGCTGCATCCAATGAATTGGTGGGTGGGTTTACACCATTTTCGGAAAAATATAGATTTTTTGTGTAAGTATCGTAGCCAGAGGAGGAAGGGACTGCCGGCAAACGATCATCGCCCTGTACGCCGTCTATTGCATAATTTGTTGTTACTTCTTTAAAAAGATTGATCATAAAATTTTGTACTGCGGGGTCAAAAGCATTGAGCCAATCGAAGCCATTTTTTACAACTAGGTTGTTGTTTACATCTTTTGCTGCCCATGTTGGTTGAGCTGCAACGATGGCACCGCCATTTGCCGAATAAGAAGATGAAAAACCATATTCAAACCAAGCATGAACTTTAATACCTGCTGCATGTCCTTCTTCTATCATTTCTTGCAATGGATCTCTTCCTGTAAAACTTGGTCGTATCCTAACGCCAATTAAGTTTTGCATAACAGTACTTGGGTAGCAAGTTGTACCATTATTGTATACAACCATAAAAATATTATTTATACCGGCATCTTTACATGTTTTTACACATGCTGCTATATTTGCCCTGCTGTCTAAGGCTGTACTTGCAGCCGTTGTAACCCATGCACCTCTTAATGCATTTACATCCCATACCGGTGTAGGTATCGGGATGATAATTGGTGTGGTTGGTGTACCACTATTGCTTTTTTTGCATGATATATTGATGCATACAAATAAAGAAATGAACAGGTAAAATATAGTTGAATATTTATTGAAATATATCATACAGAAAGTTTTATTTGTTTTATCCTTCCAAAATACGAACTTAAATAATATTTTCAATATATTGTGCATAGTTTTTAAATAAATTAATTAACTATTTTCATTTTTACATTAATTTCCTTCCGTGATAGAAAAAAAACAGACTCTAAAACACCCTGCCACTTGGATACCTACCACTTGGCTCGCTATGGGTTTACCTTTTGTTGCGCTGGCCGCATCCAGTTCTATTATGTATAAAAACATGGGTATTAGTGATGCTCAGATTGCCTTTTGGACTTCGCTAGTGATGTTGCCTTGGACGCTAAAACCTTTATGGGGGCCGGTACTGGAAATGTTTAAAACAAAAAAATTCTTTGTTTACACTACACAAATTTTTACGGGCTGTTTGTTTGGTTTAGTGGCAGTAAGTTTGCAGCTTCCCTATTTTTTTGCCATTTCGATTGGTATATTTTTTATAATAGCTTTTAGCGGAGCTACGCACGACATGGCTGCCGATGGTGTGTATTTAAATGAGCTTACGCCTAAACTGCAGGCCGAGTATGTAGGCTGGCAAGGTGCGTTTTACAATATTGCAAAAGTTTTATCGGGCGGTGTGCTGGTTTACATGGCGGGCGAGTTGGAAAAAAAATGGGGGATTGCCAATGCTTGGATGGCTGTAATGGCTGCTTATGGTATCATTATGATAGTGCTTGGTCTTTATAACATGAAGGCATTGCCCACAGGCGGCGAAACTAAAAATGTACACTCCGTTAAAGAAGGATTTGATACGTTAAAGGATGTGATGGTCACTTTCTTTCAGAAAAAAAATATTTGGATCAGTTTGTGTTTTATCGTTTTTTATCGCTTTGCCGAAGGGCAGGCGATAAAAATTACGCCGTTGTTTTTTAAGGCCGCAAGGGTGGAGGGCGGTCTTGGTTTATCTACTTCGCAAATTGGAATTTTGTATGGTGTTTTTGGCGCTATTGCTTTTGTGCTCGGTTCTATAACAGCAGGATATTTTACAGCAAAAAAAGGACTCAACAGAAAAACACTTCTAATACTGTGTGCTTTTTTTAATATTCCATTTGCGGCCTATGCTTACCTGGCAGTAACACTTCCTACCAATGTAAATATAATAGGAGCAGCAGTTGCCATTGAATATTTTGGCTATGGTTTTGGTTTTGTTGGGCTCATACTTTTTATAATGCAACAAATAGCACCCGGTAAATATAAGATGGCACATTATGCAATTGCCGGGGGTTTAATGAATCTTGGTTTCATGTTTCCATCAATGGTGAGCGGTTTTGTAAGCGATTATTTGGGTTATAAAGAATTTTTTATTTGGGTATTAATTGCAACAATTCCTGCCTTTTTAATTACCTGGTTTGTGCCCTTAAACAAAATAGAAACATTGCCCGAAGAGCCAGATACTTTGATAACCTAATAAAACATAATACCATGAAGAGTTGTTTTTTTTTAATCGGTTTTAGCTTTGTGGCAACTGCAAATTTATTTGCGCAATCGGTTATTGACACTTCGTATGCTACAACTTACTATCAACAAAAAGTTACGCTGTTTAATTTGTTGCCCAATACAAAAAATGAAATTATTTTTTTAGGAGATAGCATTACAGATATTGGCGAATGGGAAGAAATATGGGGAAACAAGGAGGTTAAGAACAGGGGCATTTCCAGCGACAATACTTTTGGTGTGCTTGCAAGGTTAAAAGAAATAACGGAGGCCAAACCGGCAAAGATTTTTATTATGATAGGTATCAATGATATTGCTAAAAATACGCCCGATGATATTATTGTTGAAAACTATAAAAAAATAATTGACAACATAAAAACTGCTTCACCTGCTACAAAAATTATAGTGCAAAGTATTTTACCCACCAACAATAACTTTACAGCATTTAAAAATCACCAAAATAAAACGGAACATATCTTATTTATAAATGCTGCATTGCAACAATATTGTATGGGGAACAAAGTTACTTTTGTAGACCTGTACAATTCTTTTATTGATGGCGAAAATAAACTTGATAAAAAATATACCAACGATGGTTTGCATGTAAATGGGTATGGGTACATGAAATGGAAAGAAATTTTGGTGGGGAAGGGATTGATGCGGTAAGTTTTTGACACAGAATGCGCAGAAGAACACAAAAATGCAGAATTAAGCGTCTATTAAATATCTATTGAATTTAAAGAGACTATATTACAATAAAAGCATATACCATGGCATCAAATTTTAACATTTAAGAATACCCATTACAAGAAGAGACAAGTGAAATAATTAAAGTCGCTTACGAAGTGCAAAGGGAACTTGGTATAGGACTTTTAGAAATAGTTTACAAAGATGCTCTGGAGTATGAATTTAAGGAAAAAGAAATTCTTTATTACAGGGAAACCAAATATGACGTTCCCTATAAAAATATTATTTTAAAACATAATTTCTATGCAGACTTTGTAATTTTTAACAAAGTGATTTTAGAGGTAAAAGCAAAGCAAGAAGGGATTTCAGATGATGATTATGCAAAGACGATAAATTATTTGAGAATTTCAGGTTGTAAAGTGGGGTTGATAATAAATTTTGGAACAAGCAAACTTGGAATTAAAAGAGTAATATTTTAAGTGGGTTTAAAATTTTTAATACAGCATTAAAATTTAGAAATCTTAACAGTGCTTCTGTGAAATCAGTGGCAAATAAAAAAACAGTAAATCTGTGGCTTTGTATTTTACTTAGTAAAGAAAACTTATGCTAATAACTGGAACTTTTATTGACGAAATAAGCCACGATATACCCCACCAAAACTGGGGAGCAGTAGAGTGGGAGCAAGATTTTTTGCACATGAAAGCTGCGGGGATTGATACGGTAATTTTAATAAGATGCGGGTACCGAAAATTTATAACTTATCCATCAGCCTACCTGCAAAATAAATATGGTTGTTACAATCCCCCGCTAGATCTGGTAGAACTGTATTTAACGCTTGCAGATAAATACAATATGAATTTCTATTTTGGTTTGTACGACAGTGGTCATTACTGGGATACAGGAAACCTTGTAAATGAAATAGAAGACAACAGATTTATTATTGATGAAGCATGGAAAAAATATGGCCATCATTCCTCCTTTAAAGGCTGGTATCTAAGCATGGAGATAAGCCGCAGAACAATTGGTGCCGTGGAAGCTTTCAGAACGTTGGGTTTACAATGCAAAGCCGTGAGCAATAATTTACCAACATTTATTTCGCCATGGATAGATGGAAAAAAAGCGGTGATGGCATCGTCTTCACAACTAACAAAGAGTGATGGTGTAGAAGTAGCAGCACACGAAAAAGAGTGGAACGAAATTTTCAGCGGCATTGCGGGTGCTGTAGATGCGGTAGCCTTTCAGGATGGGCACATTGACTTTAGTGAACTCAGTACTTTTTTTACAGTAAACAAAAAACTCGCCGATAAATATGGCATGAAATGCTGGACAAATGCAGAAAGTTTTGATAGGGATATGCCGATAAAATTTTTACCAATAAAATTCGAAAAATTAAGGTTAAAGCTAGAAGCTGCAAGGGCAGCAGGTTACGACAAGGCAATTACCTTTGAGTTTAGTCATTTTATGAGTCCGCAATCCTCATACATACAAGCACATCATTTGTACAACCGTTATCGAGAATACAGAAATGAAATAATTCAATTATGAGAAAAGTAGCAATGGTTTGTTTAATAATTTTTTGTAGCGTAAGTATTTTGGCACAAAAAAAGCAGGAACCAATAAGAGGCACGTGGATAACCAATGTGGCAAGCGATGTTTTAAAATCTAAAAAAAATATTGAAGCTGCAAT
>JANMGS010000738.1:0-3869 GCA_031374745.1 Ferruginibacter sp.
AACCCAAAATGCCAGTCAACGCCAGATTATGCTGTACTTTGCCTATTTAGCCTATTGCGGCGAAACAATTACGACAGCCAATCCAAATTATGCAACAGTTGAGGAAACCATATGTGGATACCTTACAGGGGCCATAGCGCCCACAATCTCCTCCCCCCTTGCTCCAATTACTGCTGCCCAGGTGGGCCTTGGGATGTGGTTTGGGGCCCTGCCATATATACAGTGCCGGGTGCATATGGCTGAGGCAGGCACACAACATTCAGACAGTTATGCCATCGCATTGGGTATTCCCAATCTGAATGCGGTTGTTAATGCTATTAATAAATCCGTAAATACTGATTATTCTGCCTGATCTATATCTGTACAAATCATGCAAGCATTTTTATCTGACTAAAAAAATTAACCTTAAAACATTTGTCATGCCCAGTAAAAAAAACTTATCGCCTGAACTTAAACTAAAACTGATGAGCGTTAAAAAACGCCGTGCAAACCAGGTAAACCCTCTACTGGAGGACTGGATTTATCTGCAGGAAAGTGAACTGGTGTTTAGAGATTTTATGAAAGATAAAAAAGAGCCTGTTGTTGGTAATATTGAGTACGGCCCCGCATTGTACCTGCTGCATCAGTTGCCTGCAGAGGTCGTGTATATTCTGGTTCATTTTATGGGTATGCCGCCTACAAAAATTAAAACAGCCGACTGGGAAATATGGATGAAGGATGTTAAAGACGGCCCTGGTGTTGTTGCTGGTGATGGCACTTTATACTTAGAAAAAACCTATGCGCAATTAGATTTTGGCTGGATAGAATCGCTGGTGTATTACCTGCATTACAGGCATGAGAAAAGCAAGGATGCAAAATTTGGCAAAACACCTGTTACCACCAACATTACCGGCCAGCCCAACCTTACCATTGCCATCATAGGCGATTGGGGTACGGGAAACAAGTATAGCGATGAGGGTTTTGCGCCGCCATCGCAATTGGTTAAAAATGCTATTATGGGCCTTAAACCGGCACCGGATATTACACTGCACCTGGGCGATGTATATTATGCCGGTATGCCCAATGAAGAGCAGAATAAACTGTTGAAACTATTTCCAAAAAGTAAGCTGGCAAATTTTACCCTCAACAGCAATCACGAAATGTATGACGGTGCGAACGGGTACTTTAATATGGCCCTCAGCAATAGCTTGTTTCAAAAAACGCAGAACAATACCAGTTACTTTGCGGTAACATTTGGCAACTGGGTAATCATAGGGCTTGATACTGCCTACTACGACAGCAGCAAAATGTACATGGATGGGGCATTGTACGATGCGGCCCAGATAAAATTTATTAAAGATTTAAAGATAAGCAGCACTCAAAAAATAATTTTAATGACGCACCATACCGGTCTTAGTGCCGATGGAAAAAGTTTAACCAACCCCACTTTTGATGGCACAAAAATTAAAAAGCCATTGTTTACACAGGTGGTAAATGCCCTTGGCCGCTGCCCCGATTACTGGTATTACGGCCATATACACAATGGTATTGTTTACAATAATTTATCTAAAGCGGGTACATACAAATGCCCTTCGGGAGCCAGTCCGCAGTTGCGTTGTGTGGGGCATGCGGCTATTCCTTTTGGTAAGGGTAATGCCTTGTTTACAGGCAATAAAAACAATCCGGAGATTAGTTATTTTGCCCAAACTAAAATGGTTAATACAACCCCCACTCCCAGCAAATTTTTACAAGCCAGGGTACAAAATGGTTTTGCGGTAATTATACTTTCCCCAACTGATATCACAGAAACTTTTTACGAGGTATCGGCTGTAAACGGTACAAAAAAAGTATGGGGCAATAAAATGAAAACTGAAAAGAAATAACCCTTAAAAATAAACTGATGGATAGTTTAAAAGAAAGCGGTAAGTGCTGCCGCACAGTTGAGTCATAAGTAACGCACAGCAAGCCTGTATCTAAAATATTGTCAACCTTTTTATGTAGTAAATGTATTTTGAATTACTAATGAAGGTTGACAACCCCTGCGACAACCTTTTATGAAGTAAATGTATTTTGAAATTGCTAATGAAGGTTGACAACCCTTGCGACAACCCTTACGACATCCCTTACGACAACCCTTGCGAAAAAAATATATAAACCCCAAATTACTGTTGACCCATGAACCTATGCCGAAAGGCGCAGGGATAGGAGCAAGTAGCCCGCAATGCTGCGCCGCAGGCGTGGCATGAGGACTACTGCGGATAGCCCCCCGCAACAAGTGCGGGGCAGGCGTTACTGTAGTTGAACAATGGTATATGCTCAACGCCCCACCGTTTTTTGATTTGTAAAAATAAATTACAATTAAATGTGCGAACAGATAAATGATGTTTGAAATCTTACCCAGCTTAAGTATATTACAACCATGAAAAATAAATTGATATTTGCGCTTTTTTTATTGTTGTTTTATGTTGATGCTACAGCACAAAAAAATTATTTAATTACGGGCACTTATACCACCGGCAAAAGCGAGGGTATTTATGTTTTTGAATTCAACAGTTCCGATGGAACTTCAAAGCCTGTGAGCAAAGTAAAAATATCTAATCCCTCTTTTGTAGCGGTGTCGCCAAACGAGCAATACGTTTATTCTGTAGAAGAAGATGCCGCAAACAAAGGCAAAGGAGGGGAGATAACCGCTTTTTCTTTTGATAAGAAAACGGGTACACTTAGCATGATAAACAGACAACCTACCGGTGGCGATCATCCTTGTTATGTAAGTGTAGATAAAACGGGGAAGTGGGTTGCAGCGGGAAATTATACCAGCGGAAGTTTATCTATACTTCCTGTACAGGCTGGTGGTGGCTTGGGTGCTGCGTCTACAAATATCCAACACGAAGGCTCGGGACCAAACAAAGCAAGGCAAGCATCGCCACATGTGCATTGCACTTTTTTTTCGCCCGATAATCGATTTTTATTTGTACCAGACTTGGGTATTGATAAAGTAATGATGTATGCTTTTGACGAAAATACCGGAAAACTAACAGCCGCCAAACAGCCATTTGCAGCATCTAATCCTGGTGCCGGACCGAGGCATATCTGTTTTGATCCTACCAATACCTTTGCCTATTTGGTGGAAGAAATGAGTGGTACAGTGGTTGCATATAAATACAAGAACGGAAAGCTGAAGCCAGTGCAACGGATCAGCAGTATGCCAGCAGGCGATACCAGTGTAGCAGGTAGTGCAGATATTCATGTGTCGCCAGACGGTAAATTTTTGTATGCCTCTAACCGTGCTGAAGCCAATAGCATCGCCATTTTTAGCGTGCATCAAAAAAATGGGAAACTTACACTTGTTGGTCATCAATCTACATTGGGTAAAACGCCTCGTAATTTTAATTTTGATCCTACCGGAAATTTTTTATTGGTTGCCAACCAAAACAGCGATAATATTGTTGTGTTTAAAATAGATAAGACTACGGGCTTACTTACTGATATTCAACACAATATTGAAGTGGGTAAACCAGTTTGCCTAAAATGGATAGGCGGGAAGTAGGTGCATTTTGGCCACAGCAATGCTTTTTATTTTAGTTGTAAAGTATTTGGGTATTACTACAGAAAAACTTCTACAAAGATTAAATACAACAGGCTACAATTAACCTCGCATTAATGTTGCAATTTTATACTATCCAATAAAAACCAAATAAGCTTTAGATCCAATATCCAATAAGAAGCTTATCCAATATCGATTAAAAGCCAAAGAATTACAGTACATCTGTGAAAGCCTTCCAAAAGAAGGCTTTTTTTGTGTGGGTACAAGAGGGTTTAATTATCTTCATCAGACAGCTTCTATTTCAAAGGGTAATGTCCTTTGGTTTAAAAAATGAGCTGTTGGATGG
>JANMGS010000802.1:0-3331 GCA_031374745.1 Ferruginibacter sp.
ATTTTTTGCAAATACTTTTGTTGCGCTATAAGCTTTTACAATTTTTAAGATTTCTTCTTCGGGCTTTCCTCGTACAACCAACAAGCCAGAGCCAAGGGCTCGTAACCCAATATCTAGGTCTGCCAATGATTCCAACAAAAACTGTGCTCTAAATTTGCCCGTTTTCTTAACCCCAAATTTAGTGGTTTGGAAATGGGCGTCATCAAAACAATAGACAGGAACTACTTGGTCACTTTGTTCTAAAGCGCTTATTAAAGTTTCATTTTCATGTATTCTTAAATCTGTTTTAAACCAAACGACGGCGGTTGTCATTATAAATCATTGATGTTTTTTAAATAAAAATCTGCTTGCATTAATAGTGCAGCTTTGGTATCTGGATCCATTTTTCGCCACACATTGTACATCATACCTATGCGAGGGTTTTTGGCTAACTTGTCTTCGTGGTTGTTGTAAAAATTCCAATACAAACTATTGAAAGGGCAAGCCTTCTCCCCTACTTTAGTTGATTTATTATAATGGCAAGATGCACAATAATGACTCATTTTGTCTATGTACGTAGCTGAACTTACATATGGTTTCGTACCTACTATACCCCCGTCCGCAAATTGGCTCATACCTCTGGTATTGGTAATTTCTACCCACTCTATTGCATCTATATAAATACCCAAATACCATGCGTCTACCTCATCGGGATGCACTCCTGCTAGTAAGGCAAAATTGCCAGTAACCATTAAGCGCTGGATGTGGTGGGCATAAGCATAATCTAAAGATTGATTGATAGCATGTTTTAAACAATTCATTTTGGTATTACCAGTCCAATACCAATCGGGTAATTTATTAGCATGGTCAAAAAAATTAAGGGTAGCATATGAAGGCATTTTCATCCAATAAATTCCCCGCATATATTCTCTCCAGCCAATTACTTGTCGTACAAATCCTTCTAGCTGGTTGTATTCTATTTCATTTTGTCTGCTGGTCCATTCTTTTACGGCCCTATTAATTACTTCTATAGGCGATAACATTTTTGTGTTGAGGGAAAAAGATATTCTGGCATGGTACAAGGACCATGCTGTCGGAGTCATTGCATCTTGAAAAGTACCAAACAATGGCAAACATTCCTTTACAAAAAAATTGAGTAATTGCAAAGATTGCTTTCTATTGATAGGCCAAATAAAATGAGTTGCATCAATATTGCCAATCGTTTTTACGGTTGTTTTTTGAAGTTCTTCAATAATGGGTGTTACATCATTTTCAAAAATAAAAGGCGGCGTTACTAAATGGTTAGCTGGAATTTTTTTTCTGTTTTCGCTATCATAATTCCACTGCCCGGTAAGCGGTTGTGCACCATCCATAAGCACTTGGTGTTTCTTACGCATGTAACGATAAAAACTTTCCATTAAAAAAATTTTCTTCCCGGTAAAGAATTCTGCCAGCTCAGCACGAGTACTTAAAAAATGCTCTGTATCTACAACAGCGTGGCTTATGGACAGCGAATCACAAAATGTTTTCAATACCTCATCTAACCTATATTCATCAGGCAGTTGGTACTCGAAATTGGTAAATTTGTGTTTTAAAATTAAGTAAGCTATATTTTCGGGAAAGGATTGTTTGTTTATTTCATCATTGAGTTTTATGTAGATAACTTGGTGCTTTTTTTCTTGCAAAGTTGCTGCAAAAGCTTGCATAGCTGCAAAAAAGCCTGCTACTTTTTGAATGTGATGGTGTGCGTAATCAGTTTCTGAGCGCAGCTCCATCATCACATAAGTAATGTTTGCATCAATTGTTTTATACCACCTATGGTTACTATTTAATTGATCTCCTAAAATTAATCTCAGTGTTTTAGTCTTTGCCATGCTTGGTTTTTTTTCTATCGTTTCTGCACTTATCACTACAATATTTTACTTCTTCCCAAATGGTTTCCCACTTTTTGCGCCAAGTAAATGGCCTGTTGCATACAACACAAATTTTTGAGGGCAAGTTTTCTTTTTTTATTGCTTTCATTTACAACTTATAAGTAATTTTAAAATTGCAACCTATTCCTTTTCCAATCTACTTGTACGCTAGATCCCTCGGCAATAAACACTGCTTCGGGTTTTACATTTCGTAAATGTGCAAATGAGCCACCATACATGGCTTCAAAATCGCAATCTATAGCGTAACTGTTTACCGTATTAATTTTCCAGCTAGGATGGCTTATTGCATACTCTTCTGTATTGTGCTCATCAATTTTTGTGTACCCAAAATAGTGTTCAAAAATAAAAGACTCAAAACTGTCTTTTTCCATTGATTGTTTTGCTAAAGAAGCTTCCATAGAAATACTGTTCCATGCATTGTTGATTTTCCAGTTATATTCAATTTGCTTTTTATTATTTTCTATTTTTATAAGATGCTTGGTAGGAATAGTCGTGTAGTGCTCTTTGTATAATTTATTTGCCATCCAAGCAACAATTTTATAAGGAATAGTTTCATTTATAAAAACCACTCCACGTTTAACCAGCCCATGTTCTTCTCTCTTCACATAAAAACGCAAATTTATTTCCTCGAAACTGCCAAACCAAGGTATAGGAATTTTAAAAATGCTGGTATCTTTAAACATAAATCCAACAAGGCTAACATAGTTATTGCCATTGAATGTGTCTAACTCTACGCCCTTGGGTAAAAAAGGAATTAATACTTCAGGCGCTACGGAATAATTAGCCATAATAATATTTTCCCAATTTGCTTTTAAAAAAGTTGCCATTTTCTTTGTTACCTATTTTATAAAAATTATTTTCTTTTAATTTCCCCAATTCCCTGTTCATACTTCAATATAGGCGATTGCTTATTATAATAGCAACATTAAATCATGTAGTAGCTTCATTTTTCCGAACTTTTCTTTTCGTGTTTACAAAACCATTTGTATTACTTACATGCTTTTGTAGAATTCTTTTACCTTCTATTTTTACTGCTTCCTTTTTTCTAAAACCCCAAACAATATCACTAGCATATTTTCTTGTAGCTTCAATATCAACGATTGGTGCAGGATAATCTTTACCTATTTGGCAATGGTACATTTGTTGTTCTATAACACTTAGTTTCCATGGTTCGTATACCATTTTTGCCGGTATATTTTTTAACTCCACCACCCATTGTTTTATAAATATTGCATCGGCATCATGTTCCTGTGCATTCTTGGTGGGATTGTATATCCTGATGGTATTGATACCTGTAACCCCCGCTTGCATTTGCAACTGGGGGTAATGTATACCGGGCTCATAATCTAAAAACTGCCTTGCTAAAAAATGCAGATTACGCCAATCCTGCCAAAGATTAAAAACAAAAAATGAAACCA